>DATAOI010000049.1 GCA_036265815.1 Gemmatimonadales bacterium | reverse complement strand
GCGGGAGGAGCATCGGCGGTCAGCCTCACGTACTCCTCGCCGGTTCCGGGGGCCGGGCCGGCCAGCACGCCACCGACCAGCTTCGCCGCCGCGGCTTTTTCGCGGTCCGTGCTCCCGTTCCGGAACACGACGGCGAGGATGCCCTCGGCCATGGAGCCCGGCGGCGCGCCGGCACACGCGGCGATAAGGATCGTGTCGGGCGGCGCGACGTTCACGACGAGCGGACCGCTCGGGGCCGGTGATTGGGCGCGCGCGGTATCGCCGGCAGACCGGCCGGTGTCCGGAGCGACAGGCGGGGCGGGGTAGACGCCGGTGGCCGCGCTCGCCGCCGAGTCGGCGGCGGTCTGCGCGCCGGCGGTGGCCGGCAGACTCAGCAGTCCGGCCAGCACCGCCGTGGTGAGCCGACCGCGAATCGAAGCAGCGGTCACCCTGGAAACGCCTCGCCCGGCCCGCTCCGCTGCACCAGCGCCTCGCGCGCCGCCGCGATGCGCTCGCGCTCCACGATGGCGTGCTGCGCCACCGCGCGGATCTCGAGCGTGCCGAACTGGTGTCCGCCGAGCCGCGCATCGTGCGTGGCCACCTCCGCCAGCGCGCGCCAGAGTCCGGCCTTCCCCTGGATGCCCAGCGCGAGCGACTCCAGCCCTTCGAGTCGCGCCAGCGCCGGGTGTTCTCTGGCGGCGAGGGACAGTTTCGCCCGGCCCGCCTTCTCGGCAAGCCATGCCGCCGCGCGCTTGAGCGCGCTTTCGTCCGCGTCGAGCTGGCTCAGGATCCCGCTGAGGGTCTCCTGGTCCTGCGTGATTTCCTGCCGGAGCCCGATGAGGGTCCGCTCGAGTGGCCGGCCTTCCTCGTGGGCCAGCAGACCATCGATCAGCTCGAGCGCAGCAACCGAGCCGGCGAGGTGGTCGTTCAGGTAGATGGCAAGAGCTTCGCCGGGCATCGTGCGTCCGCGCTCAGGGTGACGGAATAGCGCGGAGACCACGGACTACTTTCAGCGTGGTGATGAGCTGTCCCGTGTGCCGCGACGTGTGCTCGGCGGCGTGCGCCAGGAGGCCGATGACGGTGGCCGGCAGCGCTGCCCGGCCGACGGGGCGGCTCTCACCGAGCGCCGTGGCCGGGGTCCGGCGGAGCTGGTCGAGCGCGCGACCGATCGCAGCCGTTGCCTCGGCGGTGAGCTCGCCGATCGTCTCCTCTCCCGCCTCACCCTCTCGGCGGAGCGCGGCGAGCTGATCCGGGGTGAGCCGCTCGCCGCGCGCGTACGCGAGCAGCCGGTCGAGGCTCCCGGCCAGGTGCCGAAGGTGGAATCCCGCCGACGCGGCGCCGCCGGGGCGGACCCAGAGGTCGGACTCGTCCGCGCCCGCGGTAGCGTCGGTGATGTCCTCGCGGGCCTGGACCAGCGCGTGCGCGGCCGGCATGAGCGCGAGCGGGATGTCGGGCAGCGGACCGCGAAGCCACGCCTCGGGTGGGGAACTCATGGGTGCAATCTAATGGCGGAGAAATGGCGGAGAACCAGGGCACGGCCAGGCTGGTGCTTTCGCCTGAGGTTCATTTCGTTTACGGAAAGCCGGGCCCGCGGAGCCATGCCGTGAGGCCAGCCTCGCGGCATGCCTTCAGGACGCGTGGATCACCCGCCGTGAAGCTGCCGTCGCGCTCGAGCGCCGCCTTGAACGCCGCTCGGGTTCTGATCTCGCCGAGGTCGATCGCGAGGCGCAACTCCGTGAGCCGGTTGGCGAGCCGGATGCGGAAGGTACGGTCGGCCGGCGCATCGCCGTCGGGCACGTGGGCGTCCGTGCGAAGGAGAGGAGCTGGGCTGGAGGTGGGACGGATTGCGTTGCGTGTGTCGGGCAACGGTGCGGCCGACCGTGACCGATCACGCTGGCACTTGAACCTGGAGATGGACCGTCAACCGAGCATCAAATCGCACCCGCGGCAACGTGGCCGCCACCCCCGGGTGCCGCGACGGTGGCGGGTGACGACCTGCCCCGACCCGAAAGCTCAGGGAATGCACCTCGATCTGCCCCACCTGCTGTACAGTGGACCGGCACTCGATGACCCGGAAGTCCTGGCGCAGCTCCCCGCCGGACTCGCGGACGCGCTCCGTGGCCGGAACGGCTGTGTCGCCTACCTGGGTGGTCTCCACGTGCGCGGCGCCTGTCGTGGCCCGGCCTGGCACTCCCTTCGTCACGCGTGGCACGGGGCCGATGCGCTGCACCACCTCTTCGCGGAGGTGCAGCCCTCGGACGTGCCGTTCGCGGAGGATGCGTTCGGCGACCAGTTTCTCCTGCGCGAACGCGCCGTCGTTCGCCTGCATGGCGAGCTCGGCGAGATCAGCGACGCCGCCGAGTCACTCGATGGGTTCTTCACGGCCCTTGCGACCGACCCCGAGCGGGTGCTCGACTATCAGCCTCTGTTGACTTTTCGCCAGGCTGGGGGCGAGCTCCGGCCCGGGCAGTTGCTGGCGGCGTTCCCGCCATTCGTGCTCCAGGCGGAGGGCTCGACTCGCGAGCTCCGGGCGGTCGACGCGCTCGAGCAGCGCCGATTGCTCGCCCAACTGGCGCGCCGGCTCCACGGCCTCCCTGATGGGGCCGAGGTGAAACTGGGGGAGGGCGCCACCTGATGCCCCGGGCCGGAATTCCCTCGGAGACGTGTGAAGCCGATACGGCTTGCGGCGTCCCTGGGGAGGTCCACGGCCGGCCCGCATGCGCCGGCGCCAGGCACGAATCGCCCCGTCCGGGCCATCCAGCGAGGGCCGAACGATGAATCTCATGTACCGAACGCTCCTGCTGCTCCTCGCGTGCGCTCCCCCTCTGGCCGGGCAGACGGCTCCGCCCGCCGAGCTCGCCGCCGCCCGGAAGGCCATCGAAGCCGGCAACGTCGCGTACAAGGCTGCGTTTCTGGCATCCGACGCCGAGGCGCTGGCCAGAGTCTACGATGCGGGCGGCGCGCGGCTGAACGAGGGCGGCAAGGTGATCCGGGGCCGCCAGGCGATCGCGAGCGATGTCGCACGCTTTCTCGCCGAGGTCGGTGCGGTGCGGGTGGGCATCGAGACCGCCGAAGTCTGGCTGGTGGACGACGTCGCCTACGAGACCGGAGCGTGGTCGTACGCCTTCCACCCGAAGGGCAAGGCCGAACAGCGCATCGGCGGCCGGTACGTGACGCTCTGGAAGCGGCAGGCGGACGGCGGCTGGAGGATCTGGGCCGACATGGGGGTGCCGGGCACATGACCATGGCCGGCTCGAGCGTCCGCTACATCGTGGACGACGTGGACTCCGCGATCGAGTTCTACACTCGCCACCTCGGCTTCCATCTCGACATGCATCCGGCGCCGCCGTTCGCGATGCTCTCGCGCGGAGCGTTGCGGCTTCTCCTCAGCGCGCCGGTCGGGCAGGGCGGCGGTGCCCAGCCGATGCCCGATGGCCGGAGACCCGAGCCCGGTGGATGGAATCGCATTCAGCTCGAGGTGGGCGATCTCGCCGGTGAGGTGGAGACCCTGCGGAAGGCAGGCGCCCACTTCCGCAACGACATCGTGACCGGCGTCGGCGGGAGCCAGATCCTGCTGGAGGATCCCGCCGGCAATCCGATCGAGCTGTTCCAGCCCGTGAGTCGTCCCGGCCACGGGGCACCGGAGCAAACGGACACCGGCGGCGCGATCGCGGCGCTCTTCGGCCGCTTGACCGTCGGCGTGCACGTCGTCGGCGTCGCCCACGGCGGACAGCGCGACGGCTTTACCGCCGCGTGGCTCATGCAGGTATCGTTCGATCCCCTGCTGGTGGCACTGAGCGTCAACCCGCAGAATGCGTCCTATCGACTCCTGTCCGAGGGCGAGGGCTTCGCCGTCAGCGTGCTGAAGCAGGGTCAGCTCGACCTGGCTCGGCGGTTCGGCACCCACTCCGGCCGGGAGCAGGACAAGCTCGCAGGGGTCCGCTGGCGCCCGGGCCGCACCGGCGCGCCGATGCTGGAGGATGCGCTCGCCTGGCTCGAGTGCGCACCCGCCGGCCGCATGCAGAGCGGAGATCATGAGCTGGTGCTGGGCCGCGTGCTCGGCGGGCAGATCCTCGATCCGGACGCGAGGCCGCTGTGCTACGCCGATACCGGTGACATGGACGGGAGCAGCGCGCTGTTTCCCGCGCGGTTCTAGTGCGGTCCGGCATCGGTCAGGGCAGGCGGCCGAGCCGGGCGGAGGTCGCGGCCGCCGCCAATCGAACGGTGCCGGATCTCATTGCCCCGGGACTCGCCGTGCTCTTCTGCGGAATCAACCCGGGGCTTTACTCCGGCGCGACGGGTCACCACTTCGCCCGGCCGGGGAACCGGTTCTGGCCGGCGCTGCATGCGAGCGGCTTCACCGATCGCGTGCTCCAGCCGTGGGAGGAGCGCCGCCTGCTCGAGCGCGCCCTCGGCATCACCAATCTCGTCGCCCGCGCCACGGCTACTGCCGCCGAGCTGAGTCCGCACGAGCTGCGCGCCGGCCGCGCGCGGCTGGCGCGCAAGGTGCGCCGCTATCGGCCGGCGTGCGTGTCCGTCCTGGGCATCGGCGCCTATCGCTCCGCGTTCGGCCGGGCCGGCGCGGTGGTGGGCCGGCAGCCCGAGTCGCTGGGCCCGGCGGCTCTCTGGGTGCTGCCCAATCCCAGCGGACTGAATGCGAACCACCAGCTCGCCGATCTGGCGGAGGCGTTCGGAGCGCTGCGACGCTTCGTGACGCGGCGCCGCTGATCGGCGAGATCGTCCTCATCCCCACGACGGAGGTGTTATGCCAGGAGCGAAGCTGGTCGTCCTCTACCCGACGCCGCGCGACCCGGCGACGTTCGAACGCTTGTATCGCGAAGAGCACTCTCCCATGGTGACGCCGGCGAACTTCAAGGGCATGACCAAGTTCGTCGCGTCGAGAATCACGGGCACGGCCGACGGCGGTCCGGCGCCGTACTCCCGGATTGCCGAGCTGCACTTCCCCTCATTGCAGGCGCTGCAGGCGGCGGCTTCGGGCGAGCCGGCGGGACGCGCGGTGGCGCACGCCATCTCGATCTCCAGCGGGGGACCGCCCGTCTTCCTGATCGCGGACGAGGAGACGACGACCTTCTGAGCGGGAGCGTCCGGGGGCCCGTCGAGCCGCTGGCAGGGCTTCGCGTGTGGACCATCGGGCATTCGACCCGTACCGAGGCCGAGTTTCTCGCGCTGCTGGCCGAGCACGAGATCGAGGCGGTGGCCGATGTGCGGCGCTACCCCGGGTCGCGCCGGCTGCCGCAATTCGGGCGCGACCGGCTCGCCGCGGCCCTCGACGTGCACGGGCTGGCGTACCGGTGGCTCCCGGAGCTCGGCGGGCGCCGCCGCCCCGCGCCCGATTCCGCCAGCACCGCCTGGCGCAACGCCGGCTTTCGGGGATACGCTGACTACCTGCTGACGGAGCCCTTTGCCGACGGCCTCACCGAACTGGTAAGCATGGCCTTCGGGCTCCGGACCGCGATCATGTGCGCGGAGGCGCTCTGGTGGCGTTGCCACCGCGGCCTCATCGCCGATGTCCTCCGGTGGAGTGGGGGCGACGTCTGGCATATCCTGGGACCGGGGACTACCGCGCTGCACCCCTACACTTCGGCAGCCTCGATCCGCCGGGGCCGCCTGAGCTATGCCTCGGCGACGCCCGAGCCGGACAGGAATCCATGACCAAGCCTCCGTGGGACGAGCACGAGCGTGGCCGCGTGGCCGAGCGGGTGCGGACCACGCTTCTCCAGGCCGCGCTCGAAGCCTACGAGGACGCCGCGCTCCGGGGGCTCTGCTGCGAGGGCGCCTGGGAAGTCGCCGTGGGGGCCATGCGGGATCTCGATCTCCGCCAGGTGCCCGGAGTGGTTCGCGAGCCGGACGCATAGGCCGATGGCTGGCGCGCGCGCTTCGGCTGGTTCACTCTTCCAGGAGGGGCGGCGCGGGGCTGCCCGGCACCGAGGAGGGTCTCATGGCTCAGTGTGAAGTCTGCGGCAACGACTACTATCTGTCTTTTCAGGTCGTCGCGGCGGGCCAGACGCATACGTTCGACAGCTTCGAGTGCGCCATCCACCGGCTCGCGCCCATTTGCGCCCATTGCGGCTGCAGGATCCTGGGGCACGGGATCGAGGCCAACAATACCTTCTACTGTTGCGCGCACTGCGCGCGGCACGAGGGTGTCACCGCCGTCGCGGACCACGCCTGACCCGTGGCCGACCTGCGGATCGTCTCCCTGCGGGTCGGCCGGCCGAAGACCTACGTGATTCCCGGCGCCGAGGATCCCGCGCACGAGGTCTTCACGAGCGCCATCGGGAAGGAGCCGGTGGCCGGACCGGTCTGGCTCGACAGACACGGACTGGCGGGTGACGAGGTCGCCGACCATCGAGCCCACGGCGGACCGGAACAGGCGGTGCTGGCCTATGCGGCGAGCCACTACCCCCGCTGGTGCGCGGAGTGGGGCCGGGCCGAGGTGCCGATCGGCAGCTTCGGCGAGAACCTGACCGTCGCGGGTGCGGATGAGGAGAGCGTGTGCCTCGGAGACCAGTGGGCGATCGGCGACGCGCTCCTCGAGGTCAGCAAGCCCCGGAGCCCCTGCAACCGCGTGGCGTGGCACAACCGGCGAGACGACCTGATGCGGCGCATCCGCGCCACCGGCCGGTCCGGCTGGTACCTGCGGGTGCTGACGCCGGGGGCGCTCGAGGTGGGCGCGCCGGTCGTGCTCGCGGCTCGCAGCCATCCCGAGCTGACGGTGCGCCGGGCCGCGGCGGCCATGGCCAACCGCGAGCGCGAGCCGCGCGAGGCGATCGTCCTGCTCAACTGTCCCGCGCTCGCCGCCGACTGGCGGTACCGCCTCGCGAAGGAGGGGTTTCGCCGGGACCGGCTCGCTGAGCATCCATCACCCAGCGCCCCCAGAACAGGAGATCGATCCATGCAGCTCGTACTCGACGACCGGGAGACCGTCACGCTCCGCGAGCTCCTCGAGGCCTATCTGCCCGAGCTCCAGCGCGAGATCGCACGGACCGAGCAGCACGATCTGCGACACGTCCTCGTGCGCCGGCAGGAGCTCGGAGAGCGTCTCCTGGACCAGCTCCAGCGTGGCCCGGCCTAGGCCGGCCAAAATGAACTGGGAGAGCGCATGGGCCGAGGCCGCGGCGGCCCGCCAGTTCGTCGAGCGCCTCTCGCGGCGCTCGAGCGGCGAGCTGCGGCCCGCCGTTCCGCCGACGCCCGGGCGTGATCCGTACCTGAGTGCCTGGAACAACGTCGCGGCGGCGCTCGGCAACGCTCCCGAGCCCGACCGGGAGCGGCTCGGTGGGCTGCTCGAGGAGCTCGATGCCCAACTCGCATCACTCCGCCTGCCGCCGACCATGCTGGAGGCGGCACAGCGCGCCGTCCGGGCGCTCCTCGCGCGCCGCTGGCTGCTGACGGATGAGAGCCTCACGTTCGTCTACGAGCCGTTCGAGAGCCTGGTGCCGCTCAGCTCGCTCGGCGACTGAGGGGCACGCCCCATCCGGCAGGCCGGCCCCTTTCCGCCCGCCGCTGGCGCCGCTAGGCTGAAGGGCGCTCCCGATCGCGTTATCGCAAGCCTCACAATACTCCGAGGAGGTCATGGCGTGTCGCACAGCGTGCAGGACGAGCTCTCCAGCATGCGCAACATTCTGCATGGGCTGGAGGCCCGCCTGGAGCGAGGAGAGGTGGCCCCGGAAGGTCTGCCGGAGTTCAAGAGCGTCGTGGACGATATCAGGCTTCGGGTCTGGAGTCTGCTCAGCGCTGCCGGCACCGAGGAGCCGCGCGCCGTGGCCGAGCGCTTCCGGCTCCGTCGCGCCGCCGAAATGTGTCGGGCGCTCACGACCGAGCTGAGCACGGGTGCCGTGGGGGCAGGGTACCCGGAGTGGCCCGAGGTCCAGCAGGCCGCCGCGCGGCTCCAGGCCACCATCGCCGTGCATACGGGGCAGGCGGCCTGAGCCCACCGGTCATCCGGCGCGCGGTTTCGCGGGATGGCGCTCGGCTCGCGGAGCTCAGCGGAGTCCTGGGTTATCCGGTCGCCCCGGAGATGATGGGCGCTCGACTCGAGCGGCTGCTGGGGCGCGCGGACGACCTCCTCCTCGTAGCCGAGCTGCCGCCGCGCGGGATCGTTGGTTGGCTGCACGCTGCCGAGCAGGAGCTGCTGGAGTCCGGCCGGCGCTGTGAGATCCTCGGGCTGGTCGTGGATGCGGAGTACCGAGGCCAGGGGCTGGGACGCCGGCTCGTGGACGCGGCCGAAAGCTGGGCGAAGGCACGCGGCCTGGGGCTGATGGCCGTCCGCAGCAATGTGGCACGGTCCGAGTCCCACCCCTTCTATGAACGCCTGGGCTACGCGAGGGTCAAGACGCAGCACGCCTACCGAAAGCACCTGCCGGGGCCGGCTGCGTGACGGGCGACCGGCCCCGCGAGCCGGGCTGGCTCACCAGCGTGGAGATGCTCGGGACGACGGTGGTCGTACTGCTGATCGGAGGCATGGTGCTCTGGTACAGCGCTGCCGCGCGCGAGTCGCGGCTGGTGTTCACCATCGGCAGCGGGCTGCTGGCGTACACGTGCGGCGTGGTGGCTTTCGGCCGCCGCGCGGCGCATGTCGCGCTGTGGCCGTTCGCGCTGGCGGGACTGGGCGCCGGCGTCGTCATGGAGCTCGTCGCCGCCGAATGGCTGCTGACCCGCGAGACGGGCGCGGCGGCGTTGACCGGGATCACGATCGGAGCGGCACATTGGTCGGCGCTGCGGGTATGGCTGCGGCTTGGCCGGAGTGGTGCCGTCTGAGTGAGGCGCAGGATCGTGGGCTTTCATCAGGACGACGAGCGAGATTGGGTGGCCGAGCTGGAGTGCGGCCACACCCAGCATGTGCGACACGACCCGCCGTGGCAGGTCCGTCCCTGGGTCGTGTCCCCCGAGGGCCGGGCCGGCCGGCTCGGCACGACGCTCGAGTGCCGGCGGTGCGAGGAGGGCAGGTGATGCGTCTGTTCGCGGCGGCCGTGCTGTTCGGAGTCGTGTCGTGCCGGCCCGCCGGCGACCAGGCCGCGGCGCGCCGAGCGGCGGCGCATGACGACCCGGCCTACGCCGGCGTTCAGGCCCGTGGCGAAGTCGCGATGGGTGTGGACCAGTACACCTCCAGCCACGTGTTCGAGCCACTGCCCGACGGCGGCCGGATCGCGCTGGAGCGGGACACCGACGATACCGCAGGGATTACACGCATCCGCGGGCACATGGAGCAGATTGCACGGCAGTTCGCCGGCGGCGACTTCCAACTGCCCGGCCTCGTGCACGCCCGCGCCGTGCCGGGCACGGACGCCATGAGCGCCCGGCGCGATCTCATCACCTACACCGTCGAGTCGCTTCCGCGCGGCGCCGCCGTTCGAGTCCGCAGCGGCGACCCTGAGGCGGTGCGCGCCATCCACGCGTTCCTGGCCTTTCAGCGTGAGGATCACCATGCCGCGGCCCATCACGGCCAGTGACCGGCGCGCTCCGGGCGGGGTGAAGCTCGCGGCCGCGCTCTTCGCGCTGTACGGCGTGAGCGCCTTTGTCAACGCGGCCGTGGTGCTCCGGGGCGGGGGATGGGGTTCGCCCCGGGGATGGGTGCCGGTGCTGATCCAGGTGATCGGCGCCGGCATCGTCGCGTGGGGGCTGCTCCGCGGGCGTCGCTGGGCCTGGTGGCTCGGGTTGGTGATGGGAGTGTTCTGGCTCGCGGCCGGCGCCCTCACGACGCTCGTGGTGCAGCGGGACGATCTCTACTGGCTGCCGCCCAGCGGCTTCCAGCTCGTGCTCGCGGGCTCGCTCGTGTGTCTGGGGGCGGCCGTGGCCATGCTGCTCACGCCGGGAGTGCGGGCCGTGTTCCGTCGGCCCGCGGTCTGAGCGGCGCTTGCCCGACTTCCGGGCCTGGTGGATGTTGTTCGTCTTCTTCGCGGTCCTGTGCGTGCTGGTGCTTCAGCATGGGTACCGCCGGTGGCGGCGCCTTCGCGAGCTGCTGCCGCCCGGCGGTTCGTCGGGGTCGGATCGGCTGGCCAGCCGCTGGCGGCTCGAAGGCTGGCGCCTCGCGTGCATGGCCGCGAGTCTGGTGGTGATGACCGCGCTGGTGTTCGCCGGTGTCATGGGCGCGCCGCGCGGGCTCCTGCTCGCGCTTCGCTTCCTCGCCGTCGCCGGCGTGCTCGCGGTGGTCGTGCTGAGCCTGCGGCGTTGACCGGTCGGAGCGACGCGCCGCCCTCCCCGGAGTCACCGATGCTGCTTTGGGTCTTCGGTTTCAGTGCCGTGAGCCTCGCCTTTCTGCTGCTCGCGCTCCGCGCCTGGCGAGGGGAGACGGTGACGGTTGCCGCGCCGGCGGAGCGCCGTCCGTGGCGGGGCAGGCTCATCCTGACCGGAATCTCCCTGCTCTCGCTCGCCGCTGTGTGGCTCGCGGCCGACTCGCTCGGCCGGCAGCGGGATCGGGCGCTGTGGGCAGGTCTGGGAGTACTCCTCGGGCTCTCGACCGTGATCCGCCCATGGTGGTTCTGGGAGGACTACAAGGCGCGCTGGCTTCGCGGGCTGATCGGCGACGAGGCCACCGCGTTTCTGTATCTGCTCCTGTCGGCCGTGATGGTTTGGATCGGACTGTTCACCGACTGGCACTTCGGTCGCCAATAGGAATTTCGGCGTGATGCACTACCTGCTCTTCTACGACCTGGTGGACGACTACGTGACACTCCGCCAGCCCCACCGCGCGGCCCACCTGGCACACGCGCGGTCCTTCGCCGAGCGCGGGGAGCTCGTCCTGGGCGGCGCGCTCCAGGAACCGGTCGACGCGGCGGTGCTGCTCTTCCAGGGAGAGAGTCCCGCCGCCGCCGAGCTGTTCGCGGCCGGGGACCCGTACGTCCGGCATGGTCTGGTGCGGAGCTGGCGGGTGCGACCCTGGGTGACGGTGGCCGGCCCGCTCGCAGCGGTGCCGCTCCCACCCGGGGATCCAGGCGCGTGACGACGGACACGCTCCGCCTGACCTACATCGGCGGGCCGACGGCGCTGCTGGCCCTTGGCGGGCTCCGCCTCCTCACGGACCCGACCTTCGACGCCGCCGGCAGCGAATATCCCACGCCAACCTACGTGCTCCGGAAGACGCGGGGGCCCGCGCTCCCGGCCGAATCGCTCGGACCGGTGGACGCGGTGCTCCTGAGCCACGACCACCACGCGGACAACCTCGACGTCGCCGGCCGCCGCGTGGTCAACGGCGCGCCCGTGGTGCTCACCACGACGGAGGGCGCCCGGCGCCTCGGAGGGCATGCGATCGGCCTCGCCGCCTGGGAGACGCGGGAGCTGCCCGCCGGCGGCGGCCGCCGGCTCCTGGTGACCGCGACGCCGGCACGGCACGGGCCGGCCGGCGGCGATCGTGGGCCCGTGATCGGCTTCGCGCTGGCCTTCATTGACCGGCCGGACCACGCGATCTATGTCTCGGGCGATACCGTGTGGTACGAGGACGTCGCCGAAGTTGGACAACGGTTCACCGTCGACGTGGCAGTGCTCTTCACCGGCGCGGCCCGCGTCAGGGAGGTGGGTCCCGCGACGCTCACCCTGAGCGCGGCGGAGGCGGTCGCCGCGGCTCGGGCGTTCAGTGACGCGATCGTGGTACCCCTGCATTTCGAAGGCTGGGCACACTACTCCGAGTCCGGCGTGGAGCTCGAGCGGGCGTTTGCGGAGGCTGGCATGTCGGATCGGCTGCGCCTCCCCGTGCCGGGCGCGCCGCTCGCACTGCCGCTCGGCTGACCGGTTCGCGCATGTCCATCCGGGTCGAGCTGCGGCCACCGCGACCGGCGGACGAGGATGCGTGGTGCGCACTCGTCGGGGTCAGCCGGACGGCCTTCACCGGCTGGGTCGGAACCGAGGGCACGCCCGTGGCCTTCGCGAAGTACCTGGAACGGAGCCGCTCGCCGGCGGCGGCCTGCCGGCTCATCTGGCGCCGCGAGGACGACGCGCTCCTCGGCGCCATCAATCTCACCGAGATCGTGCGCGGCGTGTTCCAGAGCGGCTATCTGGGCTACTACATCGGCGCCCCGTTCCAGGGCCAGGGCTACATGACGGAGGCATTGCGGCTGATGCTCCGGCTCGCCTTCGGCGGCCTGCGGCTGCATCGCGTCGAGGCCAACGTGCAGCCCGGCAACGCGGCATCGCTCGCGCTCGTTCGGCGGGCCGGCTTCCGCCGCGAGGGATGTTCGCCCCGGTACCTGAAGGTGGCGGGCCGTTGGCGGGACCACGAGCACTGGGCCCTCCTGTCCGAGGACTGGCGCGTCCAGGGGCGGCATCACCGCCCATGATCGCATGCGACGCTCAACTCGGGCGGTGTGCGCAGGGTCTGCAGTACGACGCAGTACCGTTCCGTCAGCTTGAGCAGGCTGGCGAGCTGCTCCGCGCCGGCCTCGGTGTCGAGCGTGAACTCGAGCCGGATCGCGCGGAAACCGACGGGCACTTCCTTGCTCACGCCGAGCGTCCCGCGAAAGTCGAGCTCACCCTCCGCCCGCACCTCCCCGCCGCGGATCGGGATCCCGAGCGCGGTCGCCACCGCCCGCAACGTCACGCCGGCACACGCGACGAGCGCCTGCAGCAGCAGGTCGCCCGAGCAGGCGAGCTGTCCGGTGCCGCCCGTGGCGGGATGCAGGCCCGCCTCCACCATCGCCCGGCCGGTGTCGACGTGGCAGCTCACGGCCGTTTCATCAAGTCGCGCGGCGGCGCGGAGCGTCACCACCGCTGTCTCCGGCTCACGTCGGTACTGTTCCTTGAGGGGACTCTGCAGGGCACGCAACTCGTCGGCACGCACGTCCAGGGCTCCGGTTCGGGGATGCCGAACGCTAGGCCGGTCCCGCGCGCCGGCCAAGGCCGCGGGATCGCGGGGCGGGGGACCGGGCCCGAGCTACGGCCGTACCTTCGGGACGACGGTCGAGTCTACGACCGCCCGGGGTCCGGGCGTCACGGCGCCCCGCGTCACCGCGTATATGATCAGGGCGATCACGATCAGGATCAGGACGCCGACACCATAGCGGAACAGGCCACGCGGAGCATCGCGGTTCGCCATATTCACCCCCAGGAAAGTTGTCTGCGCCCACCAGGGGCGGCTGCGCCCAGGATACGTCATCCGCCGTGGTCTACCGTAACGACCGTCACCTTCCGGGAGAAGCCGATGTGCCGGGCCTCCTCACGCCCGGTGAGCGCCGGGTGAACGACATCGAGCCCACGCCGCTCGACGCGCGCGACGCCACCGAGGTACACGCCCTCGTCGCGGCGAACCGGGCACATCTCGACCGCTGGCTCCGCTGGTCGGCTTCCATCCGGACGCTGGCCGATGTCGAGGCGCTGATCGCGCGGTTCCAGCGCAAGCTCGCCGCCGGAGACGGCTTCCACTGCGGCATCCGGGTCGGGGGCGCACTGGCGGGCGGGGTGGTCTGCTGGTACATCGACCGGGACAACCGGAACGCCGAGGTAGGCTACTGGCTGGGCGCAAACTTCACCGGCCGCGGTCTCGCCACCGGGGCCGCGCGCTGGGCGGTGGCGCGCCTCTTTACCGCGGAGCGGGTGCATCGCATCGAGCTCCAGTGCGCCGTGCGGAACACCGCCAGCCGGGCCGTGGCCCGGCGGCTCGGTTTTCAGGAGGAAGGCATCCGCCGGGAGTCGCACTGGATCACCGACCGCTTCGTGGATCACGTCATCTATGGAATCCTGGACCGGGAGTGGACCGCATGAACGAAGAAATGACCTCCACGGCGTTTACCCTCGACGGCTATCACGTCGTGCGGTCGCTTGGGGTGGTGCGCGGCGTCACTGTGCGTTCCCGCTCCTTGCTCGGCACCATCGGCGCCAAGGTCGAAACGCTCATCGGCGGCCATATCTCCATTCTCACGACCCTGTGCGAGCGGGCGCGAGCCGATGCCTTCGACATTCTCCTCGCCCAGGCGCAGCGGCGCGGGGCGAACGCCGTCGTGGGCGTGCGCTACGACGCGACCGAGATCATGTCGGGCGTGACCGAAGTCCTCTGCTATGGCACCGCCGTCGTGGTCGAACCGATCGACACGGCATCCTGAAGGTCTCCCCTCATCGGAGCGCGGCATCCATGGATAGTCTGGTCGGCATGCACATTCTCCGCATCGCGCACATCGTCTCCGGCGCATTCTGGGTGGGCACGGTGGTCTTTCTCGCCGCCTTCCTCCTCCCGAGTCTCCGCGCGGCCGGTCCGGCTGCCGGGCCTGTCATGTACCAGGTCGGCGAAGTGCGGCGGATGCCGCTCTGGTTGTTGGGCGCTGGCGCCCTCACGGTGCTCTCCGGGCTCGCGCTCTACTGGCGCGACTCGGCGGGGTTCACCTCGGCGGCGTGGCTGGCATCGGGTGAGGGTCGGGTGTTCGGCCTGGGCGGCGCACTGGCGCTGGTCGCGCTCCTCCTCGGGATCGGCATCATCAGCCCCGCGGCGAAACAGCTCGGCATGCTAACGGCTCGGCTGCAGTCGGCCGGGCGCCCGCCCACACCGGAGGAGATCGCCACCATCGAACGCACCCAGCGGAAGGTCGCGCGCGCCAGCGGGCTCGGGGCGGGGCTGCTCCTGCTCGCCACCGTTGCGATGGCTGTCGCGCGTTACGTGCCGTGAGCGCCGGGCACTCGCCACACCAGGGAAAGGATTGTCAGGGATGACTCACCTGCGCACGGTTCGCGCGCTCACCCTCGACGCTGCCAAGGCGATGGCCGCTGCCGCCGAGCGCTTTGCGATCGAGCGAGACTGGACGGTCGCCATTGCGGTGGTGGACGCCGGCGGCGGGCTGATCCTTCTCCACTGTCTGGACGACACCCAGCCGGCGAGCCGGGAAATCGCCGTCCGCAAGGCGCGCACGGCCGCGCTCCTGCACCGTCCCACGAAAGCGCTCGAGGACGGAATTGCCGGCGGGCGCACAGCCCTGCTCACGCTTCCCGGTATCGTCGCGCTCGAAGGCGGCGTGCCGATCCGAGTCGACGGGGCCGTGATCGGCGCCATCGGCGTCAGCGGCATGGCCTCGGCTCAGGATGGCGAGGTCGCGGCTGCCGGGCACGCGGCCCTCGGCAATTGACCGGCCGCTGACGCCGCCGCAACGCGCCCCAGACTGGTGTATCGTTGGAAGAATACCTTGGGGAGGCTCGATGGATCTCAGTCCGCTGCACGTGCATCTGATGCTGAATCATATGCCGCTGCTCGGTACCAGCGCGGCGGCACTGCTGCTCGGCTGGGGCCTCGTTCGCCGGTCGGCGGAGGTGGCTCGCCTGGGTCTCGTGGCCGCCGTGCTCGTGGCGCTCCTGACGATTCCGGTCTACCTGACCGGAGAGCCCGCGGAGCACCGCCTGCGCGAGCTCGTCCCCGACATGGACCGTGATCTCGCGCACGAGCACGAAGAGCGGGCGGAAGTCGGCTTCATTGCCGTGCTCGTGACCGGAGCGCTGGCCGTGCTCACACTCTGGCTGGGACGACGGGCGCCGGCGCCGAGCCCCATCCTGTCGGGTGTGGTGTGCGCCGCGCTGGTGGTGTCCTTCGGTCTCTTCGCGTGGGCCGCGCTTGTGGGTGGGCAGATTCGGCATACCGAGCTTCGGTCCGCCAGCGCCCCGATCTCCCGGAACACTACGCCCTAGCGCTGGCCTCGCCGGCGCTCGGGGCCCTGGTAGGATGCGTCATGATGGCGCCGGCGCTCGATGGCCGCGTCGCCGATGGTGTCGTCGGCGCGTGGCGGTGCGTCGGGGTGAGATGCCGGATGGCGGCCGTGCGCGCCGGCATCGGAGGCGCCCCCCATGCCTGATTCCGGCAGCGGTTCGGAAGGGGTGCTGGGGCCCGGGTCCCACATGGCAGACCTCGCTCGAAGGGGCCGGGGTGCTTTCCCCGACGAGCCGCAACATGGGCCGGGAAGCATGGAGCGCGCGTAGGACGCGCATCACATCCGAGCGCTAGAATGCGGGACTGGACGTGGTGGCGACGAGGTCGCCCTGCCAGGTAGCCCAGGTGAGCGGGCAAGGGTTGCCGAACGGCGGATCGGGGTGGCCGGCGCGGTCCAGCAGGTCGTGCAGCATCTCGTGCCGCACTACCATCTCGTTCATCAGCCACTGCTCGGCGATGAACACCTCATGCCGCGGCTCCCAGTGACCCGCGCACCGACCGCTCGCACAGGGGAAGCTGTGTCCCGGGACGACGCTCCACTTGACCCGATCGAAGTCGCCGCGAAGCCCGGAGCACGCCTCCGTTTTCGCCCACCACTCACGGTAGACGGACGGCGGCGTCATGGGCGAGTCATCGCCGGGATCGAATCCGCAGGCGGCGAGGACAACGAGGGCGGCGGTGGACAGCAGGATCCGGAGAGACACGCGCGCCCGAGGGGCAACGGGCATGCCGCGCGTGGGTCAGGGGCTAAGCCGTTGCCCTCCAACACCTCCGCCGCCGGGAATGTCCGCGGGTTCGCACTCGCTCTCTCATCTTGCGAGGCGCCTGCCCGGGCCTGCGAGCCTGCGGACGCGGCACCGCGCCGATGGTGAAGGTGTCGCGAGCGGTGCCCCTGCTGGCCCTCATGGCCGGTGCATGCGCGCACGGGGCGTCGCCGATGCCTGTGCCCGAGGCGCGGGTCCGCGTGCTTGGTGAGCCGGGCCCGGATCACGCCGGATCGCCGGTCGCGAGTGTGGAGGGCGCGCTGGTCATGGTCCGCGGGACCACGCGCCAGGTGGAAGGGGGCGGTATCTACGGCGATGTGGACGTGAGCGATCCCGGCACGATCCGGCTCACGCTATATGATTCGCTGCCCGGGTGGCCGCTGGACGCTCCGCTGCCCCGCGACATACGATACCGGACGATCGTGTACCAGGCCACGGTGGGGCCGCTGGCGCCAGGTGGGTACGACGTCGTGGTGGGCCGATACGACCCGCGTTCGCGGTTGATCGAGGTCCGGAATGAGCCATTGCACGTGAAAGTCCCGTTGGTCCGGTCCAGAAGCCAGCCGCCAGGAGAGACCTGATTTAAGACTCGAGCTGTTCCGGGCAAGCTTATATCGGGTACATGCTTACGGAGTTAGTCTGAGCTATCTTGTGAATCCAACTCGGCCAGTGCTGTGCGGAGGCCATCATGCCATTGACCAGAGAAGACGTCCGGGCCGCCGTCGAGCGAGCCGGTGATGACGATTGGCGCGCACTCGTCGCGCACCACGAGGATGCGTACCCCGCTAGCCGTCCCACCCCGGGCGATGTCTGCCGTCGAGAGGCTGAGCGGCTGAATGACGACGGTTACGGCGATGCGGCCCGGTACGAGCTGCTCGAGTCCCGAGTCCGCCGCGAGGGCGAGGACCAGGTCACCCTGGTGCATCGAATTCGCGATCAGCGGTCCGGGGAGGTGCTGGAGACCCCGCCGTTCACCAACTACGAGTAGGCGGCGTCCATGACTTCTCGCGTGAGGAAGGGCGGCTGATGGGCACGCAGGTGCCGCCCACCGCCGAGGAAGCGACGCCGGGCGAGCTCCGCCGGGCGTCGCTTCGCCTGCTGCTCATGCTCCTGGTCCTCGGCCTCCTCGTGGTACCGCTGATTCACGAGCTGCCCCTGGGCCGGAGCACACGCATCGGGCTGCTCGCGTGGCTCCTGGTCGCGCTCGCGCTCTACTGGCTGTACAAGGGCATGGGTTACCGGCCCCTGCTGCTGGTCCAGCTCCTTCTCTTCTCGATGGCGGCCACGCTCCTCAGCGCCAAGGTGCTCCTCGTCATCGTGGACGTGCGCGAGGTCAACATCCTGAGGGCCGCGGCCCGGTGGTTCGTGCTGCTCGGCACCGCGTTCGCCGGCGCCAACCTCGGTGGGATGCTGGTCAGGCTGCTCCAGCAGCAGCGCCGCCCATGAACGGAGGCTAGCGCTGCTCGCCCTTCCCGCGCCCCGTCTTCTCCTGCAGCTCGTCGATCTTTTCGGAAGCCTCCGCCTTCGTCAGCTCCCCGTCCACCGCCTCCCCCGCTTCGGTTGCCAGCGTGTGGAGGTAGGAGGCCTGCGCTGCCGTCATCGGCTCGTCGCCCGTGCTCCATTCGCTGGGATCCTTGACGGCATTCGAGCGCTGATCGGTTGTCCTGGGTGGCTTGCCCGCGTGGCTCATATGCTCCTCCCGTTGCCTGTCGTACCTGGTCCAAAGAAAAGCCGAACATGATCGAAACGAGTAGAGATAGTAGAGAGCAATCGCAGCCACTGAAGTGACTTGCGTCACAGTTGGACATGCTGGCCAGCGCGGCGCAGGATCCCGTCACTCAGAGGCGCCGGTCGAGTCCCACAGGCGCAGTAACCGTCGGCTCAGATGTGAGCGTCCACTGTAACGGTTCCTTGCGCGCCTCCGACAGCCTAATTTGTGGCGGAGGGCGCCCGCGGCGTCCCTCCCCTCGTCGCAGCGGCGGCGGAATCCCCTGGTCTCCGAGGAGCGAATGGCTACCAAACTGGACAAAACCATCAAGCGCGAGCTGGACCTGGACGGGAAGCTCTACACGGTCACCATGTCCCCCGAGGGCGTGAAGATCACGCCGAAGGGCGCCCGCAAGGGACAGGAGATCACGTGGGCGACGCTGCTGAGCGGCGACGCGGAGCTGCGCCAGGATCTGAACGTGTCGGTGGACGCCTACCGGGCGTAGGCCGTTCCCCTGCGCGCGGGCATCGCGCTGCTCATCCTCGCGCCGCTGGCCACCGGTTCCGGGACAGCGCAGGCGAGCCGGGGGGCGCCGCCCGTGCCGGCTCGCTGGCCCGCGTTCACCGCCGCGCTCGATGCCTATGCCCGCGCCGATGCTGTCGTCGGCGCGAGCGCCGTAATGGTGGGGCACGGCCGCATCCTCGCTCGCCATCACTACGGGTTCGGCGACCGCGAGCAGCACCGCCCGCCGGACGAGCGCGCGGTCTATCACTGGGCCTCGATCACCAAGACGCTCACGGCCGTCGCCATCATGCAGCTCCGGGATCGGGGGCGCCTCACGCTCGACGATCCCATCACCCGGTATGTGCCCGAGCTCCGGCAGGTGCACGACGCGTACGGCTCGATGGACGAGGTGACGCTGCGCATGCTCCTGTCACACTCGGCCGGCTTCCAGAACCCGACGTGGCCGTACGGCCAGGGCCGGCCATGGGAGCCCTTCGAGCCCACGCGGTGGGAACAGCTCGTCGCCATGATGCCCTACCAGGAGCTTGAGTTCGCCCCGGGCACGCGCTTCGGCTACAGCAATCCGGCCTTCATCTATCTCGCCCAGGTAGTCGAGCGGGTAACTGGTGACCTCTGGGCGGTCTACATCCAGAAGAACATCTGGACGCCTCTCGGCATGACGCGCAGCTTCGTCGGCGTGTCGCCCTATGAGCTCGCCGAGGTTCGCGCGCCCAGCTACACCGTACATTCCGACAGCGCCGGCCATGACCGGGTGGACGCAAATCCGCGGGAGTTCGATCCGGGGGTCACGATTCCCAACAGCGGATGGAACGCCCCCATCGCCGATCTGGTCGCCTGGGTCGCCTTTCTCACCCATGCCGACGGCGGCGACACTGCCGTGGCGCGCCGCTACGATGGCGTCCTGGCCCACGCGACCCTCGAGGAGATGTGGCGCCCCGTCGTGCCGCTCGCGGCAGGCGGCACCGGGGGCGATGCCTTCGGGCTGTCGTTCTACCTGTACCCCCGTGGCGGCACGACCATCGTCGGGCATACGGGTGAGCAATCGGGGTTCCGCTCGTTTGTGTACCTGGATCCCCGCTCCACGACCGCGGTCATCGGAGTGCTGAATACCACCGACGAGGCCCATCCGGAGCGCTCGGCAGCAGGCTGGGATGCGCTCACCGGGCGTGCGGTGGAGCTCGTCGCACCGTGAGTGGGCCGGGAGGACGCGCTTCTCGCGATGACCGGGATCTACCCCGTCCGGGTGAGCGCCTGCCGTTCGAGACGCAGGAGGCGGTGCTCGAGCCGCAGCCGGCCACCGATCCGTCGGCCCGTTCCGCCGGGCGACCGGGTCGGCCGCATCTCGTCGTGGTCACCACCCGCGCCGCCACGGCCGCCGACCAGGTGCCGCAGGGCACGGTGCTGCTCTCGCGCTTCTGGCATCCGGCCCTGCACCGGTGGAGCGAGAACTCCTTCGAGTCGCTCGGGCACGCCATGCACCTGTTCCTGGACGAGAGCGGCTGGGCACTTCGCCAGCAGCAGCCCCTCGACGGACCCCACGCCTACGAGCTCATCTTCGAGGCGCGGCGCGAGGACTTCAGCCGGCCCAGCACGGAAGAGATGCTGCAGGACGTTGGGCTCACGGCCCAGGACGTCGCTGACATGATGGATCGCGTGGACCGGGAAAGCGACCCGGCGGGGTAGGACCTGGAGCTTCGGAAGGAGCCGGCGCTGCCGCAGCCCTTTGCCGATCATTTTTCGACCCTCGCGCCGGCGTACGCGGCGGCCCGCCCCTCGTACCCGCGGGCGCTGTTCGCGTACCTGGCGAGCGTCGCGCCCGCGCGCCGTCGTGCCTGGGACTCGGGGACGGGGAGCGGGCAGGCGGCGCTGGGGCTGGCGGAGTTCTTCAACGACGTGACGGCGACCGACGCGAGCGCCGAACAGTTGGCGGAGGCGAGCGCACATCGGCACGTGACTTATCGTGTGGCCGCGGCCGAGGCGAGCGGGATCCTGTCAGGCTCGATGGACCTGGTGACCGCCGCGCAGGCGCTCCACTGGTTCGACGTCGCGGCCTTCTATGAGGAAGCCACGCGCACTCTCGTGCCCGGCGGTGTTCTCGCCGTCTGGTGCTACGGGCTGCAGCGCGTGGGGGAGGAGCGCATGGACCGCCTGCTGGCGAGCTTCTACCATGAGCGCGTAGGGCCGTACTGGTCTCCCGAGCGGCGGCTGGTCGAGACCGGGTACCGCACACTTCCGTTCCCGTTTGACGAGCTCGTCGCCCAGGCGTTCGAGATGGTGCACGAGTGGACCCTGGGGGAGTTGCTGGCGTACATCCGCACCTGGTCGGCCACCGCGGGGTTCGTGCTGTCGGAGGGCTACGATCCGGTCGAGCCGTTGGGCGCCGAGCTCGCCCCGCTCTGGGGGCAGGCCCTGGACGTGCGTCGCCAGGTGCGGTGGCCGCTGACACTTCGTCTGGGCAGGTCCGCCCGACCGCTCAGTCCCGCGGGCGCGCCATGACCGCGAATCCGCCGCCTGGCCGGAGCGGCCCCGGCTCGCGCGCGCTGATCGTCATGCTGCTGGTTGGCGCCGTCATCGTGGCGCTGCTGCCGGTGATCATCGCGCGCACCCGCCGGGTGCACACGATGCGAGACGACCTCGCGGAAGTGGTTGGCGAGTGCCGGGAGCGCTACGCCTCCGCCAGGACGGCGGCCGATACCGCGGTGGTGGACTCCATCCGACCCACGTTGCACGGCGTCCAGCGGCCCGGCGACCCGCCCTGTGGTCCGTACCGCCGCCGGAACATGACGAAGCCCCGGTCCCCCTGAGGGGGCCGGGGCCGTGATGTCCGCGGCGGGGCCGCGAGTGCGCGGTCTTAGCGCCCGAGCTTGACGACGTTCTCCGCCGCCGGGCCCTTCTGGCCCTGAACGACATCGAACTCGACCCGCTCACCCTCGGCGAGGCTCTTGAAGCCCTGACCCTGAATCGCCGAGTGATGGACGAAGCAGTCCTTCTGGCCGCCTTCGGGCGTGATGAAGCCGAAGCCCTTGGCGTCGTTGAACCACTTGACCGTGCCGGTGGTGCGCATTGTTCCTACTCCTTGGTGTGTTGTAATCGGAGTCCGGCCATGCCGCACCAACCCGACTACGCGATGTGCGTGAACCAAGCCCTCACGCGAGGCAGCTGCCGAGGTGCATCCCACGGGATGCGATCCCTTCGAGCAGCCCATACAAAAGGGGCCGGCGCGAGTTTCCGCCGGCCCCCTGTAACGTCCCTGGCCTAGGCTACTGCACTCCCCTTAAGCGTGCAAAATAGTAACCGCCCCATGTACGCGCAACCCTGTCTCCCGGTGCGTCCGGAGAAAGCCCGCCCCATGACACGTCCAGATCCACCCGGTCCCGGCGAGTACTCGGCCGCCTATGCCGACTACGTCGCGCGCGTGCCGCTCGGCGCGGATCTGCATCAGCTCCTGGCCGAACAGCTCGATACCACCTCAGCGCGGCTCCGCGCGGTGCCAGAGGCCCGTGGCGGGTTTCGCTACGCGCCGGAGAAATGGAGCGTGAAGGATGTAGTGCTCCATCTGGCCGACACCGAGCGCATCATGGCCTACCGCGCTCTCAGGATCGCGCGCGGCGATGCGACGCCGCTTCCGGGCTTCGACGAGAACGCCTACGTACCGCAGTCGGGGGCGGACGCGCAGCCGCTCGCGGACCTGGTGGAGGGGTGGGCCGTCGTGCGGCGGGCCTCCATCTCGCTGTTCCGCCTGCTTCCCGCCGAGGCCTGGCTCCGGCGCGGCATCGCCAGCGGCAAGCCCGTGAGCGTACGCGCGCTCGGCTGGATCATCGCGGGCCACGAGCGGCACCATCTCGACGTGCTGGGGGCGCGCTATGGCCTCTGGCCGGTGTCCGGGTGAGCGTTCCGCGTTCGCTGGCGGTCCCGGGGCTCGCCGCCGTAGTATTGACGCATCCGGAGACAATCCGATGATCGTCTGCCAGTGGCATCTCGACGTGCAATACGGCCGGCAAGGCGACGCGCTGGCCGTGATGCGCGCCTGGGGGACTGAAAAGTTCGCCAGCTCGGAGTTCCGCCGGGCGCGCGGCGCGCGCCTCCTCTGCGGCCTGCTCGGGCCCTCGGCGTCGCACATCGTGGACGAGTACGAGTTCGATTCGCTCGCGGATTTCGAGGCGGCGCTGGCGGGAATGTCGGGCCTGCAGTTCCGCCGCCATTCGGATGCGCTCGCGCCGCTGATCGTGCCCGGATCGCAGCACTGGGTGGTCTATCGAGTGCTCGAGGAGCCGCAGGGTTGAGCCTGACCATCCACCGGGCGGTGCCCTCCGATGCCGCATGGCTGGCCGAGCTCGCCGAGCGCACTTTTCGTGAGACCTACGCCGCGCACAACACCGCGGAAGACATGGAGAGCTACGTGGCGGCCCACTTCGGCGTGGATCGGCAGGCGGGGGAGTTGCGTGACGCCCGAAAGCTGACGCTGGTGGCCGAGGAGGACGGCCGGGCGGCCGGCTATGTGCAGCTCGCGAGCGGCGAAGCGCCGGCGAGCGTCGCGGGCGCGGCGCCGATGGAGGTCACTCGCTTCTACGTGGAGCGCCCGTGGCACGGACGAGGCGTGGCGCAGCACCTGATGGCCGCCGCCCGGGCGGCAGCGGCGGCGGAAGGTGCGCGCACGCTCTGGCTCGGTGTCTGGGAGCGGAACGAGCGCGCCATCGCCTTCTACCGGAAGTGCGGCTTCCGTGACGCGGGAACCCAGGTCTTCACGCTCGGCCGGGATCGTCAGCGGGATCTCGTGCTCGAGCGGCCGCTCCCCTGAACCCGCTCTCGTGGAGCAGATATGGCGACGGTCGGCATGGAGCTGCTGCTCTGGAACCTGCAGCCGCGGGGCGAGCGGCGGCACTGGCACGGCGGTCCCACTCCGCTGGGCGCGCTACGCGGTGTCTCCGCGGACGAGGCCGCCTGGCGTCCGACACCGCGTCGGAAATCCATCTGGGAGCTCACGCTGCACATCGCGTACTGGAACTATCGGGTGCGCCGCCGTCTCGAGGGTGGTGCGGGGCCGCGCTTTCCCCGGACTCCCGCCAACTTCCCGGCGCTGCCCGAGCCGGTGGACGACCGCGCCTGGAGCCGCGACGTGGCGCTGCTCAAGGCCGAGCACGAGCAGTTGGTCGAGGTGGTGCGCGCGCTGCCCGAGCGGCGACTTTCCGAGCGGCCGGCCGGGGGGCGGCGGTGGACTTATGGAGAGCTGGTGCTCGGGGTCGCGGCGCATGACATCTACCACACGGGCCAGATTCAGTCGCTCAAGCGCCTCTGGCAGGAGCGCGCGCTGCTCGGCCGCTCCTAGGACGCGGTCATGAGGGTGGAGCTGGTGGGCACGGCCGTCGAGCGTACCACGGCCGCCACGGATGCGCTCCTCGCGCTGGCGGCGGCGGCCGCAATTCTGCTGATCAGTCAGCAGACGCCACCCTCGTTCGCCCGTTGGGTGTGGCAGGGTGCCCTCGCATCCCTGGCCGCGGCGTCGGTGCTCGGTGCCATTACCCACGGGCTCGCCGTGTCCGGCGGTCTCCGCGAGCTCCTGTGGCAGCCGCTCTATCTCCTGCTCGGAGTCACGATGTCGCTCTTCGTGGTCGGCGCGGTGGCTGAACGGTGGGGCGCCTGGATCGCGCGGCGCGCGCTCGGGCCGATGCTCGCCCTCGCGCTCGTCTTCTGGGGGGCCACCCGTGTCGCGGGGGGTGATTTTCTCGTGTTCGTCGGGTACGAGGCGGCGGCGCTGCTGTTCTCGCTGGTCATCTATCTGGGCCTCGCCGCGACAGGCCGCCGGCCCGGTGCCGGCACAGTGGGCGCCGCGCTCGCGTTGAGCCTCATCGCGGGCGCGGTCCAGGCCGCGCCGATCGACCCGGTGCGGCTGGTGTGGCAGTTCGATCACAACGGTCTGTTTCACCTGATCCAGTTGCTCGGGCTGGCCCTGCTGGCCGCGGGCCTCCGGCGCCGGCTCCGCGCCCGGCCGGCGGAGCTCGGGAATGCGCAGCCCCCCACCTGACAGGAGGCACGATGCCGGACGAGCTGAGGGCACCGGAGAACACCCGCGAGTTCATGGCGATGTGGAACAGCGTCACCGCCGAGCACCTCGCGTACAAGCTGGCGGAGATCCTCCAGCAGCTCGCCCGGCGCACGCCGGGCGTGGGGGCCATCGACGAGGCGCAGGCCGCAGCGCTGTCGCCGCTCCTGATCCGCGCGCTCCAGGTCGCCGCCACGTCGGACAGCGGACCTCACGCCGCCGTGCAGTTTCTCGGCGAGTACGCCGCCGGGCCCGGCGATTGACCCGCCGCCCCGACCGCGGTTTCATCCATGGCGTGATGCGCCTTTCTCCCTCTCGCTGAGGAATCCGATGCGGAACCTGTTCGCACTGCTGGCCCTGATCGGTGTCGCCGGGATCGTGCTGGGGGTGCTGACCCTGCTGCATCCGCCGCACGGCCAGGCCGGCCCGCTGCCGTTCACCTTCGAGTACACCGGTGGGCCGGGGTCGATCATCGCCGGCTTCATGCTCCTGGCTGCGGGGCTCTACCTGCGGGCGGCCTGGCGGGGTAGGAACTGACCGGCGCGCCGGTCGTGAGTCTCCTCCGCCACCTTGCGGAGGCGCTCGACAGACTCGGGAGGCAGCACCGCCGAGGGCTGCCGTTCCTCACACCGGCAGTGGAGCGCCGTCGCCCCCGGATTGCCGCGGAGGACTACGCCGCCCGCCATTCGATCGAGCACACGCTCGACCGGAAGGCGGATCTCCGCCGCCTCGCGCCGCACCGGCGCGACGCCGCCGAGCGGTACCGACAGTTGCTGAGCTACGAGCTGGCCGGGCTGCGCGAGGTGGTGGCGGCGCTGGACTCGAGCGCGGGCGGGCGGGACCTGCAGGAATGCCTGGCCGAGGCGCGCGAGGAAATCGCTCGGCTGGAGGTCGAGGTGGCCTGGTGTGCCGCGCTCCCGCCGCCGTGGCCCAGCGCCGGCGCGTTCTGAGCCCGTGCCACGCCTCGGGCCCGGCCGGCCGTCCCCGCTCGGCGCAAGCCGGACCGGCGACGGGACCAACTTCGCGCTCTTCTCCGCGCACGCCACCGCCGTCGATCTGTGTCTCTTCCACCAGCCATCCGACGCCCTCGAGGCCGAGCGGATTCCGCTCACCCGCGGCCCGGAGGGCGTCTGGCACATTGCCGTCGCGGGTATCGGTCATGGCCAGCTCTACGGGTACCGCGTGCACGGTCCTTACGCCCCTGAGCGGGGACATCGCTTCAATCCGGCCAAGCTGCTGCTCGATCCGTACGCCCGTGCGCTGAGCGGGTCGGTCGGGTGGAATCCCTCGCTGGCGAGCCATCCCGATGGTCCGCCCGGCGCCATCCCGGACCGCTCGGCCGATCGGCGGGACAGTGCCGGCGCCATGCCCAAGTGCGTGGTCATCGCCGCCGCGTTCAATTGGGGTGACGATCGGCCGCCGGCCACCCCGTGGGATCGGACGCTGATCTACGAATGCCACGTCAAGGGCATGACGATGCTCCACCCCGAGGTGCCGAAGGAGCTCCGCGGCACTTACCTCGGCCTCTCGAGCGAGCCCGTGATCCGGCACCTGCGCTCGCTCGGCGTCACCGCGGTGGAGCTGCTTCCCGTCCATCAGGAGGCGAGCGAGGCCCGGCTGGCCGCACTCGGCCTGGTGAATTACTGGGGGTACAGCCCGATCGCCTATTTTGCCCCGGACGTGCGCTTCGCGCGCGGCGGGCTCGGGCAGCAGGTCGCGGAGTTCAAGACCATGGTCCGCCGGCTGCATGCGGCGGGTCTCGAGGTCCTGCTCGACGTGGTGTACAACCACACGGCGGAAGGAGGGTGTCTCGGTCCGACGCTCAGTTTCCGCGGCATCGACAACGCCACGTATTACCGGCTCGACCCGGCCGATCCGGCGCGCTACGAGGACTTCACCGGCTGCGGCAATACGCTCGACACGCGGCAGGGGCCGGTCCTCGATCTCGTGCTCGACAGCCTTCGCTACTGGGCCGAGGAGATGCGGGTCGATGGCTTCCGGTTCGACCTCGCGCCGGTCCTGGGAAGAGGCGATCCGGAGTTCGATCCGGCCGCGCCCTTTTTCGCCCGTATACGCGCCGATCCGGTGCTCTCCCGACTGAAGCTGATCGCGGAACCCTGGGACCTGGGGCCGGATGGCTATCAGGCGGGGAGGTTCCCCGCGGGCTGGGCCGAGTGGAACGGGCAGTTTCGGGACAGTGTGCGCCGTTTCTGGCGCGGCGATCCCGGCGTCGCCGGCGAGCTCGCCTCCCGTCTGACCGGCAGCAGCGATCTGTTCGCCGGACCGGGGCGGGGGCCGCTCGCGAGCGTCAACTTCGTGACCTGCCACGACGGCTTCACCCTCCACGATCTCGTGAGCTACGAGCAGAAGCACAACGAGGCCAACGGGGAAGGGAATCGGGACGGGAGCGATCACAACCTGAGCCGGAACTGGGGGGTGGAGGGTCCCGCGACCACGACCCAGGTCGCACGGGTCCGGGAACGCGTCACCCGCAGCATGCTGGCGACCCTGGCCTTGTCCCGGGGTGTGCCGATGCTCTCGCATGGCGACGAGCTGGGCCGGACGCAGCGGGGCAACAACAACGCCTACTGTCAGGATGGGCCGCTCACCTGGGTGGACTGGAGCCCGACTCCCGACGGGCAGTCACTCCTCGGCTTCGTGCGCGCCGTGTTTGCCCTTCGACGCGAGCTCCCGCCGCTCGGGCCCGGCGTGCTCTGGCTCGGCCCCGACGGCGGGCCGCTGACGTCCGATGCACCGGACGCTTCCGGCGGCCATTTCCTGGGTCTGCTGCTCGACGGCGAGCGGCCGGCGCTGCTGCTGCTGAACGGCGGCGGCCGCTCCCGCCCGGTCGTGCTGCCGGCGGAGCCGGCCGGGCCGTGGACCGTCGTGCTGGATACGGCCCACGACGGATCGCGGCCCGCCAGCGCCGGGCTGACGCTCGCCCCCCACTCGTTGGTGCTCCTCCAGCTTCGGTAGGCGCCCATGGATCTCCAGCCCGTCGCTCCCGGCACCACGGTCACTCTCACCGACGCCGCCGCCGCTCCGCCCCCCGGCGCTCCCGCCAAGGATGAGGCGCGGATCCAGCTCCAGCGCCTGGGGCGCCGCATGGAGGAGCTGCAGGACGCGCTCTACGCCGAGCGGACGCGTGCGCTTCTCGTCGTCCTCCAGGGGAGGGATACGAGCGGGAAGGATGGCGCCATTCGCAAGGTGTTCGGCCGGATCAATCCGCAGGGGCTCGAGCTCGCCTCGTTCAAGGCGCCGACCGCGATCGAGCTGGCGCACGACTTCCTCTGGCGGGTGCACGGGGCGGTCCCCACCAAGGGCGTCGTGGGTGTCTTCAACCGCTCGCATTACGAGGACGTGCTCGTGGTGCGGGTACATCGGCTCGTGCCCGAAGCGGTCTGGCGTCCGCGCTACGAGCTGATCAACCAATTCGAGCACCTGCTGACGCAGACCGGCACGACGGTGCTCAAGTTCTTCCTGCACATCTCCCGCGACGAGCAGCGCGAGCGGCTGCTGGCCCGCCTCGAGCAGCCGGACAAATTCTGGAAATTTTCGGCGGGCGATCTGGGCGAGCGGAAGCTGTGGGACGACTACACCGAGGCGTATGAAGAGGCGCTGGCCCGGACGAGCACCCGGGCTGCGCCGTGGTACGTCGTGCCGGCGGACAAGAAATACCTCCGCGACCTGTTGATCGCGGAGGTGGTGACGCAGACGCTGGAGCGGATGGATCCCAGATATCCGGCGGCGCCGGAGGGGCTCGAGGCATTCCGCCGGGAGCTGGGCTGAGGTCAGCTCCTGCCGGTCGCGTCCACGATGAAGAAGACCAGGGTGCCGTTCACGTCGACGTACGGTCCCTTGTTGCCCAGCATCCGCGCCAGGGCGCTCTGCAACCGCGGATCCGAGGCGGTCACGACGACGCTCAGTGTCCCGCCGTTCGGCGGCGCCCCGGCGGGCGGGAGCAGGTTCTCCCAGTCGAGCGTGTATTCGGGCTTGGCGAAGCTGAAGTTCCCCGGCAGGTATTCCACCAGGGCGGGCGGCACGATGCCCGGCCCGACTTCCCCCGGCCATGTCCCGTGTTCGTACCAGGCGCCGTAGGCGGCGAGGCGGATCGCCTCGAGGTCCGCGATGGCTTCCGCCGTGCGTGCACGATGCCGGAGGTCGATGTACTTGAGCAGCGCCATCCCGGCGAGGATGCCGATCACGATCATTACCGTCAGGAGCTCGACGATGGTGAAGCCGGCTCGGCGGCGCCTCATCGTGATCTCCGGGCGATGACTTCGAAGCTGTTGCCGATGAACCGCGGGAGCGGCTCGGTGGAATCGAACCGGAGCCGCACCTCGCCGCTCTCGCCGTGCAGGCGGTATCCGGTGCCGACGCGCTCGTAGCGCACGCCCGCGCCGCGAGCGCCGGCCTGCTCCAGCGTCTGGGGCCACTGGCCGGTCCGCTGGTGATACTGCTCGACGTGCTGGGCCGCGTTGGCTACCATGATCCGGAGACTCGCCTCGCGCACCGCGAGCGATTCCGGGGGCGCGGGCGCCGGGAACACCCAGTCCGGCCGCTCCACGTACAGGTAGACCGACGTGAAGACCACGATGGTGGTGCAGAGGACCATGATCAGCCGCGAGGCGCCGCGTCCCCGGCGACGCGCTTCCGCGGCCGCGCGCTCCGCGTCCCGCTGATCAGCCTGCGCCTTGAGAACGGTGTCGAATGCCTCCAGCAGCGCCTGCTTCTGGGCGGCGGGGGCGGGGGGCGCGGCGGGCACCGGTTTGGTCTCTGGACTCATCGGCTCGTGGGCGCTCCGGCGGTGGACCGCGGCATGGGGCACGGATCGCCCGCGTGGGGGCAAGAAGCACGCCAGTGAAGGGGCTCGGGCGCGCGGGCCGCGCGCCGGCCCCCGCGACAAGTAGTTGCCGGTCCGGCCGTTGAAACGCGCGCCGCCGGTGCGGGACAGCATGGCCGGGCCGCCGGCGAGGCGCGGGCGGATGCGCTCGGGCTCTCGCAAATTCGGCGACTTTTGCGGGCACGGTCGTGCAGTGCAGCGGCGTTGAGAATCGGACCCGGGCACGGTACAATGCGGGCCGTCCTCATCGCGGTGGCCGCATGACCTGTCTCACTCGCGCGAACGGCACCTGAATCCGTGCGGCCGTCCTCGCTCGCGGTAATCGGCCTGGGGGCCATCGGCGGCTCGCTGGCCTGGCAGGCGCGCCTCGCGGGCGTCCCGCGCGTGGTGGGCTTCTCGCCCTCCCGCGCGGACGGGGTGCAGGCGCTGCGCGCGTCCGCGATCACGGAGCTCGCCGACAGCGCTCCGCGCGCCATGCAGGGCGCCGAGCTGGTGGTGCTGGCGGTGCCCGCGCGCGCCACGCTCGATCTCATCGAGCGCCTGCCGTCCTCGCTCGAGGGCGGGGCGGTGCTCACCGACGTCTGCAGTATCAAGGGCCCGGTGCTGGCCAGCGCCACCGCGGCCGGTCTGGGCGACCGCTTCGCGGGTGCGCACCCCCTCGCCGGCACCCACGCGAGCGGTTTCGCGGCGGCTCGCCCGGATCGCCTCCGGGGCTGCGTGGTCTACGTGTGCGAGACCGGCGCGCCGGGAGGCGACCGGGCGGCACGCGGGATCATGCGATTCTGGGAACAGGTGCTCGAGGCGCAGCCGGTCCTGATCGACGCCGCGGCACACGACCGCCAGCTCGCCTGGACCAGCCACCTGCCGCAGGCCGTGGCGTCGGCGCTCGCCAGGGCGCTCGCCGATCGCGGGCTGGCCGGCCTGTCGTTCGGCACCGGCGCGCGGGACACCACTCGGCTGGCCGCCAGCAGTCCGGATATGTGGATCGACATCCTGCTCTACAATCGCGCGGCCGTGACGGAGGCGCTGGACGCTACCGAGGCGAGCCTGGCCGAGCTCCGGCGGCTCGTGACCGCGGGCGATGCCGACGGGCTCCGCCGCTACCTCGCGGTCGCGCAGCGCTTCCGGGAAGGAATGGACCGATGATCGTGGGCGGGATCACGCGGGTGCCTGGCGACAAGAGCATCACGCACCGCACGCTCCTCCTGGCCGCCATGGCGAAAGGCACGAGCCGCATCGGCGGTGCCCTTACCTCGCTCGACGCACGCAGCACGGCCCGGGTGCTCCGGCAACTGGGCGCCGGCCTCTCGCCCCTGCGGCCGGAGAGCGTCGTCACGATCGAGGGACGCGGGCGCCTGCGGCGGCCGGAGGCGGTACTCGACTGCGGCAACTCGGGGACGACGGCACGCCTCCTCCTCGGCCTGCTCGCCGGGCACCGCTTCGGGGCGACGCTCACGGGCGACGGCTCGCTTCGCCGCCGGCCGATGCGCCGGGTCACCGTGCCGCTGGCGCAGATGGGCGCGCGTTTCAGCGAGACCTCCGGCGACGGGCTGCCGCTCACGATCCGTGGCGGACCGCTCGTCCCGCTCCGCTACGAACTGCCGGTCTCGAGCGCCCAGCTCAAGAGCGCGCTCCTGCTCGCCGGTCTCGCGGGCGGGGTCGAGGTCGAGCTGCGGGAGCCGCACGGCCGCTCGCGCGACCATACCGAGCGGCTCCTCCGGGCCTTCGGCTATCGGGTAGACGAGGACGACGGCTGGATCCGATTCGGCCCCACCGGCCGGGTCGGGACCTTCGAGCTCCAGGTGCCGGGCGACCCTTCGTCCGCGGCGTTCCTGGTCGGCGCGGCCGTCCTCGCGGAAGCCGGCGAGCTCCGGATCGCCCAGGTGGGGGTGAACCCGACGCGGACCGGCTTCCTCGGCGTGCTCGAACGAATGGGCGCGCGGATTTCCCTGGAGGACGTCTCCGAGCATTTCGGCGAGCCCGTGGGCGACCTGGTGGCCCGGCCCGCCGCGCTCCGCGCCACCGAGGTCCAGGCGGGCGAGATTCCCGGCCTGATCGACGAGATCCCGATGCTGGCCGTGCTGGCATCGCGCGCCGAAGGGACGACGATCTTCCGCCAGGTGGGCGAGCTTCGCGTCAAGGAGAGCGACCGCCTCGGGCTGATCGCCGAGAATCTCAGATCGGTCGGTGCCCAGGCCGAGGTGGCAGGCGAGGACCTGTACGTTGAGGGCGGGTCGGAGCCGCCGCGCGGCCCGGTCCGGAGCGCGGGTGACCATCGCCTCGCCATGGCGTTCGCCGTACTCGGGACCGTCGCCGGCGCACGCATCCGGGTGGACGACATGGGGTGCGCTGCGGTCAGCTTTCCCCGCTTTCCGGAAGTGTTGCGCGGACTCGCCCGGCGGGCGCGTCCGTGAAGGGAGCGGTTATCGCGATCGACGGGCCCGCGGCCTCCGGCAAATCGAGCACGGCGCGGGCCGTTGCCGAGGCGCTCGGTTTCGCTCACCTGGATTCAGGGGCGCTGTATCGCGGGGTGACGCTGGTGGCCTTGCGGGAGGTTGCCCGGCGCGGCCGCCGGCGCGAGGATCCGCTCCAGGTGCTGGATCCCGAGACCATTCTCCGGACTGCGGAGGACCGGGGACTCATGCTCCAGCCCGATGGTGCGGGGTTCGCCGCCTACCTGGAGGGCGAGCCGGTGGACGCCGAGATTCGCGCCGGACCGGTCACCGCGGCCGTCTCCGCGGTGTCGGCCGTGCCGGTCGTCCGGGAGTGGGTGAACAGCCGGCTCCGCGCCATGGTACGGACCGGCCGTGACGTGGTGGTGGACGGGCGGGACATCGGGACGGTGGTGTTTCCCGATGCCGACCTCAAGGTGTTTCTGACGGCCGCGCCCGAGGCGCGGGCGCGGCGGCGGCTCAGCCAGCGTGGCGCCGCGCACGATCCGGCCCTCCTCGGTGCGGAGACGGAGGCGCTCGCCGCCCGGGACCACGCCGATTCCACGCGCGCCGTGGCGCCGCTCAGGGTCGCGGACGACGCGGTGCGCCTCGATACCACCTCGCTGAGCTTCGAAGACCAGGTCACGCGCATCGTCGCGCTTGCCCGGCCCCGCTTTTCCCCCGGCTAGGTGCTCGGGGCCAACCGCTTGTCCAGCCTTGCGTTGACCTCGACCGCCCATTATCCTACGTGGCTTCCTCCCCCCGGCACTTCCGCCCCGGGGAGATCACTTTCTCCCGCGGCCCCGACGGCGCGGTAGCACAAAAGGATGGCCGGCACCGCATGCTCGATCAACTCCAACCCTCGACTCAGCAGTTCGCCTCCCCCACGGGCCTCCGCGTCCGCCAGGACCTCTACGACGAAGACTACTCCGACGAAGACTACGAGCAGATGCTCTCGATGTACGAGGGCACCATGGCGCAGATTGTCGAGGGCGAGATCGTCAAATCCAAGGTCCTGCGCGTCACCGAGAACGCCGTCATTCTCGACGTCGGATTCAAGTCCGAGGGCTCGGTCCCGCTTGACGAGTTCAAGGACCCGCAGTCCCTGAAGGAAGGCGATGAGGTCGAGGTTTTCCTGGAGCATCTGGAAGACCAGGAGGGCGCGGTCGTCCTGTCGAAGAAGAAGGCCGACTTCATGCGGGTCTGGGAGAAGATCCGCGTGGCGCACGAGAGCGATGAGCCGGTGGAGGGCACCCTGGTCAAGAAGATCAAGGGCGGCGTGGTGGTGAACCTGATGGGCGTCGACGCGTTCCTCCCGGGCAGCCAGATCGCGCTCCGCCGGGTGCCGAACATCGACGAGCTGCTGGGCTCCACCTACGAGTTCAAGATCATCAAGCTCAACAAGCGCCGGCGGAACATCGTCGTGAGCCGCCGCGTCATCCTCGAGAACGAGCGCGCCCACAAGCGCGAGCACCTGATGAAGGAGCTCGCCGTCGGCCAGGTGCGGAAGGGCGTGGTCAAGAACATCACCGACTTCGGCGCCTTCATCGACCTGGGCGGCGTCGACGGATTGCTCCACATCACCGACATGTCCTACGGCCGGGTCTCGCACCCCACCGAGATGGTGGCCATCGGCAAGGAAGTCGAGGTCAAGATCCTCGACATCGACTGGCAGCGCGAGCGCATCAGCTTGGGCATGAAGCAGCTCCAGTCCTATCCCTGGCAGAACGTCGCCGCCAAGTACCCCGTGGGCACCCGCGTGCAGGGCAAAGTGGTCTCGATCACCAACTACGGCGCCTTCGTCGAGATCGAGCCCGGCATCGAGGGGCTGGTCCACATCTCGGAGATGAGCTGGACCCGCAACGTCCGCCACCCGTCCAAGATCGTCAGCATCGGCGAGACCATCGAGGCCGTGGTGCTCAAGGTGGACGAGGCCGAGGAGAAGATCTCCCTCGGCATGAAGCAGACCGAACAGGATCCCTGGATGGTGCTGCCGCTCAAGTATCCCGTGGGCACCCGGATCTCCGGCAAGGTCCGGAACCTCACCAGCTTCGGCGCCTTTGTGGAAATCGAGCCGGGCATCGACGGCCTGATCCACATCTCCGACATGTCCTGGACCAAGCGGGTGCAGCATCCCTCAGAGGTGGTCAAGAAGGGCGATGGGGTCGATGTCGTCATCCTCAACATCGACGCCGAGAACAAGCGGATCTCCCTGGGCCTGAAGCAGGCCGAGGAAGATCCCTGGCTCCGCATCGGCGAGACCTATCCCATCGGGATGGAGCTCCGGGGACGCTCGGTCCGCCTGATGGACAAGGGCGTGGTGGTCGATCTGGGCAACGACATCGAGGGGTTCGTCCCCATGTCGCAGCTCGGCGTGGCCAACATCGAGAACCCGGGCGACGCCGTGAAGGAAGGCCAGGCGCTCGATCTCAAGGTGCTCGAGGTGGATCCCATCCACCACCGCATCGTGCTCGCCGTGGTGGGGTACCCCGACGAGCCGATCATCCCGCCGGTCCGGCCGGTGTACGAGGAGACCAAGGCCGAGTAGGTCAGACTGAGCAATCGCGGAGAGCGAACGGGCCCCGGCGAGGGGCCCGTTTCGCGCGTATAGGCGGAACCCCACCGGTCCGACTATCTTGTCTCGCCATGTCCGACCCCCGCCAGCTGCTCGATCAGCTCCACCACCGCCAGACGCTCGCCGAACAGGGCGGGGGGCCCGCCCGCATCGCCCAACAGCATAAAAAGGGCAAGCTCACCGCACGCGAGCGGCTCGACCTGCTGCTGGACCCGGGAAGCTTCGTCGAGCTGGACCGCTTCGTCACCCACCGCGCCACCGACTTCGGGCTCGACCAGCAGATCTTTCCTGGTGACGGCGTGGTCACCGGCTATGGCCGGATCGACGGCCGGCTGGTCTACCTATTCTCCCAGGATTTCACGGTGTTCGGCGGCTCGCTCTCCGAGGCGCATGCCGAGAAGATCTGCAAGGTGATGGATCTCGCCGTGCGGAACGGCGCTCCGGTAATCGGGCTCAACGACTCCGGCGGCGCCCGGATCCAGGAGGGCGTCGTCTCGCTCGGCGGCTACGCGGACATCTTCCTCCGCAATACGCTCGCGTCCGGCGTGGTGCCGCAGATCTCCGTCGTGCTGGGTCCCTGCGCCGGCGGCGCCGTCTACAGCCCGGCCATCACCGATTTCGTCTTCATGGTGCGCGGCGTGAGCTACATGTTCGTCACCGGCCCGAGCGTGGTGAAGACGGTCACGCACGAGGAGGTCAGCTTCGACGAGCTGGGCGGCGCGGATACCCACGGGGGCGTCTCCGGGGTCTCTCACTTCACCCACGATACCGAGCCCGAATGCCTCCAGGCGGTCCGCGAGCTGATGGGGTTTCTCCCGCTCAACAATCTGGACGACCCGCCCGAGCGGATCACCAGCGATCCGGTCGACCGGAGGGACGAGGCCCTGCTGGACATCGTCCCTGACAGCCCCGCGATGCCTTACGACATGCACGGCGTGATCGGGCGGGTGGTGGATGAGGGAGGGTTCCTGGAAGTGCACCGCGGGTATGCCGAGAACATCGTGGTCGGCTTCGCGCGATTGGGCGGCCGTCCGGTGGGGATCGTGGCCAACCAGCCGGCGGTGCTCGCGGGGGTGCTGGACATCAACGCCTCGCTCAAGGCGGCGCGGTTCATCCGGTTCTGTGACTGTTTCAACCTTCCGGTCGTCACCTTCGTGGACGTGCCGGGCTTCCTCCCCGGCGTGGCTCAGGAGCACGGCGGCATCATCAAGCACGGCGCCAAGCTGCTGTTCGCCTACTGTGAGGCCACGGTTCCCAAGCTGACCGTCATCACCCGAAAGGCCTATGGCGGAGCCTACGACGTGATGAGCTCCAAGCACATCCGCGGCGACGTCAACCTGGCCTGGCCGTCGGCGGAGATCGCGGTGATGGGACCCAAGGGGGCGGTCGAGATCCTGTTCAAGGACGAGATCTCCCGGGCTGCCGATCCGGCCGCCGCCACGGCCCGGCTGATCGACGAGTATACCGCCAAGTTCGCCCACCCTTACGCCGCCGCGGCGCGAGGGTATATCGACGATGTCATCGACCCGAGGGACACCCGCCCCCGGCTGATCGATGCCCTGCGGACGCTCCGGACCAAGCGGGAGCGGAATCCTGCGAAGAAGCATGGAAACATTCCACTCTAGCCCTGGACCTAGCCAAGATCGAACTCCATTGGCATTATTGAGATACATGCACCCGGCCCCTCAGCCCGCGATCAGGTCCTATCCCCCCTGGGCTCGCGCGGCGCTTCGATGCGCAATGACCGTCCTTCTGGTCGGGACGGGCACGCCCCTGCGACTCCCAGCCCAGGGCGCCATCGATCCCAACATCCCCCCGCGCGCGGCCGCGCTGGAGCGGGAGGGCGAGCGCCAGGCGGCCATCGACCTGCTCGGCCGCTATCTGGCCACCGCCCCGGACGACGGGCGGGCCTGGCTGCAGCTCGGCCGTTTCTACCTGTACGACGCTCGGGAGTGGCACCTGCACGGCCACCGGGGCGACCCCGACGGCACTCTCTATCTCGACTTCGCCGCGACCGCCCTGGACCAGTCGCGCCGGCTTTCGGTGGACTCCGGTCTAGTCTTCCGCGGCGTCGCGGAAGTGGAGCGTGGGCTCATCCTGGTGGAGGACTCGGGGTGGAGCGCGCCCCACTACTCCCACGTCCAGGCCGGCCTGCCCAGCATGCCGGGCTTCATCGTCGAGCTGGGGAGTAACCTGCTGACGTCGTGTCCGGCGGGGGGCGTGCTGCTGACGGGAAGCGAGCTCGAAGCGCTCTCCGTCTGGTCCGGCAGCCTCGACCGCGCTTCACTCGATATCCTTCCGCTTCGCCCCGACCTCTACGCCACCGACTCGCTGTACCGCTCTCGCATGGCCGCAGCGATGGGCGTCGATCCCACGCTCCCGGTCCAGCGCGCTCTGGCGGCCGTCGCCCCGCGACGCACGCTCTGCCTGAGCCCCGGCACCGACAGCGCCGCGGTGCCGGCACTGGCCTGGGTGCCGTTCCGTCTGGTACGGGTCAGCCGGCCGGCCCCGCAGGACGCGGGGGCCCTGAGTACCACCGAGCTGCTCAAGGCCATGCTCCAGGATGGCTCGCCCTGGGTCGACGACGTCCGCGGGGTCTACGACAACGCCGCCCGCTACAACACCCTCCTTTGCACCAGCCTGCTCACGCTATTCGGAGACACGCCGCCGCTGGCATGCCGGCCGTAATCCCGGAGGGCCGGCGGTGAAGCGGGTGCTGGTGGCAAACCGCGGGGAGATCGCCCTGCGGATCGTTCGCGCCTGTCATGAGGAAGGACTGGAGGCGGTGGCGGTCTACTCCGCCGCTGACCGGATGAGCCCGCACGTCCGGGCTGCCGATCGCGCGGTGGCGATCGGCCCCGCGGCACCTGCCCAGAGCTATCTCCATATCGAACGTCTCATCCAGGCCGCGGCGGAGGTGGAGGCCGATGCCATCCATCCGGGCTACGGATTCCTGGCGGAGCGCGCCGCGTTCGCGGAGGCGGTCGAGCGGGCAGGCTTGATCTTCGTGGGCCCTTCGTCCGCCGCCATCCGCGCCATGGGCGACAAGACGGAGGCGCGGCGCCGGATGAAGGCCGCCGGGGTGCCGATCGTCCCCGGCGCCAGCGCGCCGATCGACGACCTCGGCCCCGCACTGGAGCTCGCCCGGGAGGTGGGCTACCCGGTCATGGTGAAAGCGACGGCCGGAGGCGGCGGCAAGGGCATGCGAGTGGTCGAGACGCCCGACCAACTGGCCGGGGCGCTCGAGACCGCCGCCTCCGAGGCACTGAAATCCTTCGGCGATTCCGGCGTCTACCTGGAGAAGTTCATCCAGCGACCCCGGCACATCGAGATCCAGGTCCTGGCCGACCACGAGCGTACCATCCACCTGGGCGAGCGGGAGTGCTCGATCCAGCGGCGGCATCAGAAGCTGGTGGAGGAGGCCCCGTCGAGCGCCGTCTCGCAGGATCTCCGCGAGTGGATGGGCGCGGCGGCCGTGGCGGCCGCCGAGGCGGTGGCCTACCGCGGGGCCGGCACCTGCGAGTTCCTGTTGGCCGAAGACCAGTCGTTCTATTTCCTGGAGATGAACACCCGGATCCAGGTGGAGCACCCCGTGACCGAGCTGGTCTACGGTGTGGACCTGGTCCGGGAGCAACTGCGCATCGCGGCGGGCGAGCCGATGCGGATCCACCAGGGCTGGCTCAACCCTCGCGGCTGGGCGCTCGAGTGCCGCATCACCAGCGAGGACCCGGCCAACGGATTCCTTCCCTCGACTGGACAGCTGCAGTACCTCCGGATCCCCGGCGGTCCCGGGGTGCGCTGGGACAGCGGCGTCGAGGTGGGCGACGAGGTCACCCTGCACTACGACTCGCTGTTGGCCAAGCTCATCGTCCACGCGCCCGACCGGCCCCAGGCAGTGACCCGGATGGCGCGAGCGCTGGACGAGCTGGCCATCATCGGGCTCGCCACGAACCAGGGCTTTCACCGGCGCCTGATGGCCGACGCAGCATTCCGGGAGGGCGACATCGACATCCAGTTCCTCGATCGCCGCGCCGACCTGCTCCAGCCCGCCGGCGACGCGGCGCTGGACATTGCCGTGGCCGCCGCGCTGGCCGAAGACGAGGCCCGCCGCTCGCGTATTCCCACCGTCGCCGCCGGCGATCACGCGAGCGAAGTCTGGCTGAGGCAGGCCCGGCTGGAAGCGGTCGAGTGAGCGCGGTTCGCATCCTCCGCCTGGCCGCTGGGGGAGACGGCGTGGCCAGGCTGGCCGATGGCCGCACCGTGTTCGTGCCCCGCACCGCCCCTGGTGATCTGGTGGAGCTCGCCGCCGTGCGCGAGCACAAGCGCTTCGCCCGCGCCCGCATCGGACGGCTGGTCGAGCCCGGACCGAATCGGACCGAGCCGCGCTGTCCGCACTACTCGCGGGACGACTGCGGCGGCTGCCAGATGCAGCACCTCGATCTCGATGCTCAGCGGGCCGCCCGGAGCAGCTTCGTCGGCGACGCGCTCCGACGGCTGGCGCATCTCGACGTGGCCGACCCCGAGCTGGTGGCGGCGGAACAGGCCTACGACTACCGCACCAAGCTGACGCTCGCCGTGAGCCAGGATCGGCGCATCGGGCTGCACCGCTACGATCGAGCGGACCAGGTATTCGATCTGGAGTGGTGCCACATCACCGTTCCCGAGCTCATGGCACTCTGGGAGACCGTGCGGCCACTTCGTGCGCTGCTGCCGCCGCACCTCACCCAGGTGGTGCTCCGGCGCGACCGGAGCGGCGGCCGCCATCTCCTGCTCCGGTCCGGAGGCGCCGAGGTCTGGTCCGGTGCTCGGCGTCTCCACGCCGAGCTGGCCGGACAGCATCCGCGGGTGACCGTCTGGTGGCAGCCGGAGGGCGGGGCCGCCCGCGCGGTGGCCGGGTGCGAGGAGGCGTACCCCGCCACGGTGTTCGAGCAGGTGCATCCCGGAATGGGCGACCAGGTCCGGGCCGATGCCCTGGAGCAACTGGGCGACGTGGCGGCGAAGCGGGTCTGGGACCTCTACTCCGGCGTGGGCGAGACCACGGTGGCCCTGCTGGAAGCCGGTGCCGAGGTGGAGAGCGTGGAATCGGATCCGCGGGCGGTGGCGGAGGCGGAGCGACGGGGCCCGCCGGCCCGCCGGCACGTGGGACGGGTAGAGGACGTGTTGGGCGAGCTGCACCGGCCCGAGCTCGTCGTCGTCAACCCTCCACGGACCGGCATGGACGCCCGGGTCACCGCGGCGCTCGAGCGGTTGGGGCCGGCCCGTCTGGTCTATATCTCCTGCGATCCCGCCACGCTCGCCCGCGACCTCGGCCGGCTTCCCGGGTTCCGCCTGGCCGGCGTGCGCGCGTTCGATCTCTTTCCCCAGACCGCGCACGTCGAGACGGTGGCCGTGCTGGATCGTGCCTCGTGAAATATTTCGTGAGCGTCGCCGGACGCGAGGTGGAAGTCGAGATCGACGGGGAGCGGGTGGTCGCCGACGGCAGAGAGTACACCGCCTCGCTCACCGCGGCGTCGGGCACGCCGCTCCGCCAGCTGCTGCTGAGCGGGCGGCCCGTGGGTCTCGCGCTGGAGAGCGGGGGACCGGGCCGCTGGACCGTCACGCTCCGGGCGGAGCGCTGGGAGACGGAGGTGGTGGACGAACGGACCCGGCACGTGCGCAGTCTCGCCGGCGCCGGCTCCCGCCCGGCAGGACCCGGCGTGCTCCGTGCCCCCATGCCTGGCCTGGTGGTCCGGGTACTGGTGGAACCGGGGCAGGTGCTTGCGGTTGGCGCGGGCGTGCTGGTGCTGGAAGCCATGAAGATGGAAAACGAGCTGCGGGCCCACGCCGCCGCTCGGGTCAGAGCCATCCGCGTTCGGCCGGGCGAGGCGGTGGAGAAGGGTCAGGTACTGGCGGAGTTCGATCCGGGCCCTTGACCCTCCTCCTCCCGACCCTCTATCTTGTGAGTCTGTTTCGGTTTGACCCCCGGCCCACGCTCGTTTGAGCCACGCTCGTTTGAGGCAGCAGAGGAAATGAAAACCTTTACCGCCACGCCCGACGACATCAGCCACGAGTGGCACGTCGTGGATGCCGCGGGCGTGCCACTCGGTCGTCTGGCCAGCGGGGTCGCCCAGCTCATCCGGGGCAAGCATAAGCCCACCTACACCCCGCACATGGACGGCGGGGACTTCGTCGTGGTGATCAACGCCGCGCAGGTCAGGCTCACCGGCCGGAAGCTGAGCAACAAGCGCTACTTCTCGCATACCGGGTACATGGGGCACGAGAGCTTCACCGCCGCGCGCGATCTGCTCGCCAAGCACCCGGACCGGGTCATCGAGAAGGCGGTGTTCGGCATGCTGCCCAAGACCTCGCTGGCCAAGCAGAAGATGCGCGGCAAGCTCAAGGTCTACGCGGGCGCCGAGCACCCGCACGCCGCGCAGCAGCCCAAGCCGTTCTCCGTCACTCCCTCGAAGGTGGGCGCATGACCGCAGCACCCGAATTTCGCTGGCAGGCGGTGGGCCGCCGGAAGACCAGCGTGGCCCGGGTTTACCTGACCCCCGGTACCGGCAAGTGGTCCATCAACGGCCGGACCCTCGGCGATTATTTCCCCCGGCCGTCGCTGGTGCAGCACATCCAGCAGTCGTTCACGGCCACGGACACGCTGGGTGCGTTCGACGTGAAGGCCCATGTGAACGGCGGCGGCCAGGCGGGGCAGGCGGGAGCGCTCCGGCACGCCATTGCCCGCGCGCTGGTCGAAGCGGATGGGCAGCACCGGGCCAAGCTGCGGACCGCGGGGCTGCTGACCCGGGATCCGCGCGCCGTGGAGCGGAAGAAGCCGGGCCGGCCGGGCGCCCGGAAGCGGTTCCAGTTCAGCAAGCGGTAAGCTGAGCGCAGCGGAGGGGGCATTCGTGGGAGCATGGCCCGTTCGCTTTGCTCAGGGAACTCGACCTCGCACATCGCGGGATCCTGGCGTGGGTGTCCCGGCTTCGAGCCGGGATCGCGCCCGGAGATGAACGCGATGGACGCTTAACCCTCATCAGACAGGACACGCAGACCCGCATGGCACAGCCTCAACTGCAGGACCTGCTCGAAGCCGGCGTGCATTTCGGTCACCAGACCCGCCGGTGGAATCCCAAGATGCGGCGCTTCATCTTCGCCGAGCGCTCCGGCATCTACATCATCGACCTCCAGAAGACCCTGCGGCAAATTCAGAAGGCCCAGGAGCTGCTCAAGAGCGTCGTGCTCAAAGGCGAAGGGGTCCTGTTCGTCTGCACCAAGAAGCAGCTCAAGGCCATCGTGCAGGCGGAGGCCGCCGACAGCGGCGCGTTCTACGTCACCGAGCGCTGGCTGGGCGGCATGCTCACCAACTTCCAGACCCTGAAGAAGCAGATTCGCCGGCTTCGGGAGCTGGAGCAGGGCGCGGCGGACGGCGACTTCGAGAACTACACCAAGAAGGAAAAGCTGCTCTTCGAGCGGGAGCGGGTGAAGCTGAGCCGCAACCTCGAAGGCATCAAGCTGATGGGCCGGCTGCCGGGGGCGTTGTTCGTGGTGGACGCCAAGAAGGAGAAGATCGCGGTGGCCGAGGCCAACAAGCTCGGCATCCCGGTGGTCGCCATCGTGGACACCAACGCCGATCCCGACGTCATCACCGTGCCGATTCCGGGGAATGACGACGCCATCCGGTCGGTTTCCCTCATCACGGCCGCGCTCTCCGACGTGATCAAGGAGGCCCGCGCCCAGATGCCGATGCGCGAGGTGTCCGAGGATCTCGACGCCGAGACCTACAGCACCGACGCCGGGAGCGAGGGTGATTCGGAAGCCGACCGCAAGCGGCGCCGGCCCCGGCGCAAGCGGCGGCCTAAGCCGGAGGCCATCGCGGCCCGACTCAAGACCGAGACCGAAGGCGTTGCGGAGGTCGCCGCCCCCGGTCCGGCCGGCGAGGCGGGAGCGTAAACCACTACCCGGACCATCGGAGCATCCGCCGCTCCTGGCCCGTGCGGGCCGTGAGCGGCGGTTTTACTATTCACCCCTGACTGCACCTGGTTGAAGACTATGGCGAGTGTGACGATTTCCCCCAAGGACGTGAGTGACCTGCGCGCGCGAACCGGCGCGGGAATGATGGACTGCAAGCGAGCCCTGGAAGAGGGCGGCGGCGACATGGAGAAGGCCTCGGAGATCCTGCGGAAGAAGGGCATCGCCAAGGCCGAGAAGCGGACCGGCAAGAGCGCCTCCCAGGGGATCATCGTGAGCTATCTCCATCACAACGGGCAGGTGGGCGTGTTGCTGGAGCTCAACTGCGAGACCGACTTCGTGGCCCGCACCGAGGAGTTCCAGCAGCTCGCCCGGGACATCGCCTTGCACGTCGCCTCGGCCGATCCGATCGGGGTGAGTCCGGAGGACGTCCCGGCGGAGCTGGTCGAGCGCGAGCGTCGGATCGCCGAGGAGCAGGTGGCCCAGGAGGGCAAGCCTGAGAACATCCGCGCTAAGATCGTGGAGGGGAAGCTCAAGAAGTTCGTGGCCGAGCGGAGCCTGACCGAGCAGCTCTACGTGAAGGACGACAAGAAGACCGTGGGCCAGCTGGTGAAGGAGGCCTCCGGCAAGCTCGGCGAGACCATCGCCGTGCGGCGCTTTGCCCGGTTCAAGATTGGTGAAGTTTGATGCCCGTCGCCTACACCCGCGCCCTGCTCAAGATTTCGGGCGAGGCGTTGGGGGGCGACAAGGGCTCCGGTCTCGATTTCCATGTGGTGGAGGCCTTCGCTGAAGAGATCAAGGCAGTACACCGGCTGGGCGTGAGGCTGGCACTGGTGGTGGGCGGGGGCAACATCATCCGCGGGGCCACCGCCAGCCGGGAAGGGCTGGACCGGGTGTCCGCGGACTACATGGGCATGCTGGCCACCGTGATCAACGCGCTGGCGCTGCAGGACGTCCTCGAGAAGGTGGGGGTCGACACCCGGGTGATGACCGCCATCCGCATGGAATCGCTGGCCGAGCCCTACATCCGACGCCGGGCCATCCGCCACCTGGAGAAAGGCCGGCTGATCATCTTCGCGGCCGGCACCGGCAATCCGTTCTTCTCCACCGATACCGCCGGGGTGCTGCGCGCACTCGAGATCGAGGCCGAAGTGATCCTCAAGGCCACCAACGTCGACGGCGTATTCACCGGCGATCCCCGGACCGATCCGGCGGCGACATTCATTCCGGAGCTCACCTACCAGGAGGCGATCGTCAAGAACTACGCCGTCATGGACGCCAACGCGTTCGGACTCTGCAAGGCCAATCAGCTGCCCATCGTCGTCTTCAACATCAACCAGCCCGGCGCCATCACCCGCGTGCTGCAAGGCGAACGGGTAGGGACCATCGTCCGATGAGCACCATTCCGGAACTGACCAAGCACGGTCGCGAGCTGATGCACAAGGCGGTCGAGAACACCAAGCGCGAGTTCAGCGGCATCCGGAGCGGCAAGGCCACCACCTCGCTGCTCGACATCGTGCGGGTGGAGGCCTACGGCACCCTGGTGCCGCTGAGCCAGGTGGCCATGGTGAGCGCCCCCGAGCCCCGCCTGCTCACCGTGCAGCCGTTTGACAAGGCGCTGAGCCAGGCCATCGACAAGGCCATCCGGGAGGCCGACCTGGGCCTCAACCCCTCGAGCCAGGGCAATCTGATCCGGGTCCCGCTGCCGGCGCTCTCCGAGGAGCGGCGCAAGGAGCTGGTCAAGGTGGTGCACAAGCTCGCCGAGGAGGGACGGATCGCGGTCCGGCACGCCCGGACCGACGCGCTCTCCAAGATCAAGAAGCTGGAGAAGGTCTCCGAGGACGACAAGACGCGGGCGGAGAAGGAGGTGCAGAAGATCACCGATGAGCACATCAAGCAGATCGATGGGCTGATCCACGCCAAAGAAGCCGAGATCCTGGAAGTCTGACGGATGAGCGACGATCTCCTGCGCCGGATCAAGATGCACGGCGCCGTTCCAGCACATGTGGCGATCATCATGGACGGGAACGGCCGGTGGGCCAAGGGCCGCTCCCTGCCGCGCCCGCTGGGCCACCACGCCGGCATGCGCGCGGTGCGGGAAGTCGTCGAGGCGTGCCTCAAGGCCGACGTCGGCGTCCTGACCCTCTTCGCCTTCAGCCAGGAAAACTGGCAGAGGCCGGCGCTCGAGATCGAGGCGCTGATGAGCTTGCTGGAGGAGTACATCTCGCGCGAGGTCGATAACCTGCGGGAGAAGGGCGTGGCCGTCAGCATTCTGGGCGATCTCGAGCGCCTGGCTCCCGCGGCCCGGCGTGCCGTCGACCGGGTGGTCCAGGAGACCGCGGGCGGGACCGAGCTGGCCCTCAACCTGTGCATCTCCTACAGCTCCAGGGCGGAGCTCGCCCGGGCCGCGCGGATACTTGCGGAGGAGGTCGCCGCCGGCCGGCTCGACCCGACCGATATCGACGAGGAGTCCCTGGGCCGGCGGCTCTACACCGCGCCGTGGCCCGATCCCGATCTGCTGATCCGCACGTCCGGTGAGATGCGGATCTCCAACTTCCTCCTCTGGCAGCTGGCCTACGCCGAGCTGTACGTGACGCCGGTCCTCTGGCCCGATTTCACCCGGCTGCATCTCTTCGAAGCCATTCTGGAGTTTCAGCGGCGCGATCGCCGGTTCGGGCGCGTCTCCGTCTGATGGACGCCAATCTGGTCCGTCGGGTCGGCGTCGCCGTCATCGCCATTCCGCTCGCGCTCGGCGTGATCTATCTCGGCGGACTGCCCCTGGTGGCGCTGCTGGCGGTCGTCGCCGGCCTGGGGGCGGGAGAGCTGTTCGGCCTGGCGGAGCGGCAGGGCGTGCGGCCCGCGCGGGTCCTGGGGATCGCGGGCGCGGCGCTGATCGCGCCGCTCGCCTACGGCGCCATCCTCACGCCGGGCTGGAGCGAAGGCATCACGGGCGCGTGGCCCTACCTCGGCGCGCTCTGGCTGGTGGTGGTCCTCACCTGGGCCCTGGCGCAGCGGGCGCCGGCCGACCGCCCGCTCGAGGCCGTCGGCACCACGCTGCTCGGCGTCGCCTACACCGGCGCCATGCCCGTCTTTCTGCTGGCCATTCGGCATACGCGCTATCCGGAGCGCTCGTGGGCCGGCGCCTGGCTGGTGTTCTATCCGTTGGTGGTCACCTGGGTGTGTGATACCGCCGCGATGTTCGGCGGACGGATGTTCGGAGGGCCGAAGCTCGCGCCCACGGTGAGTCCGGGCAAGACCCGGTCGGGCACCGTGGCCGGTGTGGCGGGCGGCCTCTTGGTGGCACCCCTCTTCGCGCTGGGCGTGTTCCCCATGGTAGGCGTCAGCATCCCGGTCTGGCAGCTGCTCGCGATGGCCGCGGCACTGTCCGTGGTGGGGCAGCTGGGCGACCTGGCCGAGTCTCTGTTCAAGCGCGAGGCTGGGGTCAAGGATTCGAGCCATCTCATCCCCGGGCATGGCGGTGTGCTCGACCGGCTCGACTCGCTCTACTTCGTCGTGCCCACGGCGGCCGCGTTCTACCGGGCGTTCGGAGCGATCTGATGCGCGGCGTCGCGGTCCTCGGTTCCACCGGCTCCATCGGCCGCAGCACGCTCGACGTCCTGCGGCGACAGCGGGATCACTTCCGCGTGGTCGCGCTCACCGCCGGCCGCCAGGGCGCCGAGCTGGAGGCGCAGGTGGCGGAGTGGCGGCCGGCATTCGCCGGTCTCGCCACGGTCGGCCGGGATGACCGCTGGCCATCGGGGCCCCAGGTGCTCGTGGAGGCAGCCACCCACCCGGACGCGGACATCGTGGTGAACGCGGTCGTCGGAGCCGCCGGGCTCGACGCCACCATCGCCGCGCTCCGGGCGGGAAAGCGGGTGGCGCTCGCCAACAAGGAAAGCCTGGTGATGGCGGGAAACCTGGTGGCCGAGGCGGCGGCCGCCGGCGGGGGCGAGCTGGTGCCGATCGACTCCGAGCACAGCGCCGTGCTCCAGTGCGTGAGCGGCCGCGAGAGCAGACTGAAGCGCCTGATCCTCACCTGCTCCGGTGGGCCGTTCCGCCGGTGGGCCGGCGAAGAGGTACGCCACGCGACCGTGGCGGAGGCGTTGCGTCACCCCACCTGGCGCATGGGCAGCAAGATCACGGTGGACTGCGCCACGCTTGCCAACAAGGCGCTGGAGCTGATCGAGGCGCACCACCTGTTCGGTCTGCCCTATGACGCGCTTGAGGTCGTGGTGCATCCCCAGAGCATCGTCCACGCCTTCGTCGAGTTCTGCGATGGCAGCGTGATCGCGCAGCTCGGCTTCCCCTCGATGGAGCTTCCGATCCTCTACGCCCTGACCCACCCCGTGCGGCTGCCCGATGAGGGCGTCCGGCGCTTCGATCCCGTCGCGGCGGGGCCGCTCACCTTCGAGCCAGTGCGGACCGAGGTGTTCCGCGCCCTGGCCTCCGGTGTGGCGGCGGGACGCGCAGGGGGCACCGCTCCGGCGGTGTACAACGCGGCCAACGAGGTGGCGGTCGGCGCGTTCCTGGCGGGAGAGGTTCCCTTTGGCTGCATCAGTGAGATCATCGAGCGCGTGCTCCAGGCGCACACCTCGGTCCCCGCGACCACTCTGGAGGTGGTGCGGGAGGCCGACCGGTGGGCGCGGGAGCGGGCCGCCGAGTACGCGAGCGGCTACGTGAGGGCATCGTGCTGACAACCGTCCTGTCGCTGATCGTGGTGTTGGGCGTCCTGGTCTTCGTCCACGAGGCCGGGCACTTCGCCGCCGCCAAGTGGGCCGGGATCTACGTGCATCGCTTCTCCCTCGGCCTCGGTCCGCCGATCCCCTGGCTCACCTTCCGGCGGGGCGAGACCGAGTACTCGATCTCCTGGCTACCGTTGGGTGGCTACGTCAAAATGGCGAGCCAGGAGGAGGAGGCCACCAGCAGCGCGCTCGAAGGTGGCAGACCCGCCGTCCTGGTGCCACCCGACCGGATGTTCGAGGCCAAGCCGATCTGGAAGCGAATGATCGTGATCCTGGCCGGGGTCACGATGAACGCGCTCTTCGCCTGGCTGCTCTTCACCTTCCTCGCGGCCAAGAACGGGCGCGCCATCGACCCGACCACCACCGTCGGGCGCGTGGTGCCGGAGCTGGTGCCGCTCGAGGCTGAGGTGCTGAAGAGCATCCGGCCCGGCACCCGCATCCTCGCCATCAACGGCAAGCAGGTGAGCACCTGGACCGACGTGGCGGAGGGGATCGCAAACGTCCCCCAGCCCGAGGTTCGGATCGAGCTCTCGGACGGGCGCACCATCTCCCTGCCGATCCATCCGGACGCGCTGGAGCAGCGCTACAAGGCGTCCCAGGCGCTCCAGCCATACCGCGCGCCGGTGGTCGGACAGGTGCTGCCTGGGCGCCCCGCGGCCAAGGCGGGGATCCAGTTCGGTGACACCATCGTGGCAGTGAACGGCCGACGGATGGACCAGTGGTACGATGTGCTGGAGGTGCTGCAGGCGAGCGCCGGGAAGGACCTCACGCTCGAGCTGGCCCACGGCCCACGTCACGTCGTGGTCGGGATCCGGCCTTACGTCGATTCGATTCCGGGCCCCGACGGGCGTCAGGTGGCCATCGGACGGATCGGCGTGGCCGTCGGGGGCGATTACCGCTCCGAGCCACTCTCCCTGGGCGAGGCGATGGGCGAGGGCTGGCGGTCGATGCTGGAGAAGTCCACCCAGATCGTCCGGACCGTGCGGGGACTCTTCAGCGGGCGGATCTCCAAGCGCGAGGTGGGCGGGCCGATCCTGATCGGCCAGCTAGCCGGGGAGCGCGCCCGCCTCGGTCTGGACGCGTTCCTGGATTTCATGGCGCTCATCTCGATCAACCTGGCGGTGCTCAACCTGCTCCCGGTGCCGGTGCTGGACGGCGGGCAATTCCTCTTCCTCCTGGCCGAGGCGGTGATCCGCCGTCCGCTGCCGCTCCGGCTGCGGGAGCGGCTCACGATGGTGGGGCTAGTGCTGATCGTCCTGCTGATGGGGCTGGCCTTCTCCAACGATCTTCGGCGGCTGTTCGGAGGGTAACCGAGGGGTTGCCCGAGGCGCCGATCCCCCCTTATTCTTCCGTGCTACAACGGATTACGACGCCAATTCGTGCAGACGCCAATTCGTCCAGAGGACACCGGCAGCATGAGTTTTGACAAGCAGGCGGTCACGGCCAAGCACCAGGCCCACGCGAGCGACACCGGGTCGACCAAAGTGCAGGTGGCCCTGCTCACCGAGCGGATCAACTCCCTCACCGATCACTTCCGCACGCACCCCAAGGATCACCACGGCCGCCGGGGCCTCCTCAAGATGGTGGGCACCCGCCGCCGTCTCCTGACCTACCTCAAGCGCAGTGACCTCGAGACCTACCGAGCACTGATCGAGCAGCTCGGTCTCCGGCACTAATTGCCTGTGGCATCGGGGGCGTCCTGATCTGACAAATCGGGGCGCCCTCTCCGTATTGATGTGTCCTGAGCAGCAAAGAAACCCGAGAAACCTCACAGAGAGAAGGTAGTGACCGTGCAACGGATCGAGACCCAGTTCGCCGGCCGTCCACTCACGTTGGAGACCGGACGCCTCGCAAAGCAGGCGGCAGGCTCCGCCGCCCTCCGATTTGGCGATACGATGGTGCTGGCCGCAGTGACAGTATCCCCCACGCTCTCCACCCTGCCGTTCTTCCCCCTGACCGTCGAGTATCGCGAGAAGACCTACGCCGCAGGCAAGATCCCCGGCGGGTTCCTCAAGCGCGAGGGTCGTCCCTCGGACAAGGAGATCCTGGCGAGCCGGCTGATCGATCGCTCGATCCGGCCGCTCTTCCCGGAAGGGTTCAAGAACGAGGTGCAGGTGTTCGTGACGGTGCTGTCCGCCGACCAGGAGAACGATGCCGACATCCTCGGTGCCATCGCCGCGTCGACCGCGCTGAGCCTCTCGACCGTGCCCTGGAACGGGCCGCTCGCCGCGGTCCGGGTGGGGCGGGTGGAGGGCAACTGGATCCTCAATCCCACCTTCCAGCAGCTCGAGTTCTCCACCATCGATCTGGTGGTTAGCGGCTCGGCCGACTCGATCGTGATGGTCGAGGGCGGCTCGCTCGAGATCTCCGAGGCCGAGGTGCTGGAGGCGCTCAAGGTGGCGCAGAAGGGCATTCGCGAGCTGATCGGGCTGGAGAAGCAGTTGATCGAGAAGGCCGGGGCGGCCCAGAAGATCGCCTGGATCAAGGTGGAGCCCGATCAGGCGCTGATTGGCCGGGTGCGCGAGGGTGCGGAGACGGCCATGGCCTCGGCGATCAACGCCAAGGACAAGGCGTCCCGCGCCCGCGGGGTCAAGAGCGTGAAGGAGCAGGTCCTCGCCACGCTGCTGGCCGAGTTCCCCGATCGGGGCCGCGAGCTGGCCACCGAGCTGGAGGAGATCGAGTACCGGGTCATGCGGAAGCAGGTGCTGGATCGGGGCGAGCGGGTCGATGGCCGCGACCTGGACACCATCCGGCCGATCACCATCGAGACCGGCGTGCTCCCGCGCACCCACGGGTCGGCGCTGTTCACCCGGGGGCAGACCCAGGCCCTGGTCTCCGCCACCCTGGGCACCGCGGAGGACGAGCAGCGGATCGACAGCATCGACGTGGCCGGAGAGACCACCAAGTCGTTCATGCTGCACTACAACTTCCCGCCGTACTCGACCGGTGAGGTCAAGATGATCCGCGGCACCAGCCGCCGCGAGATCGGCCACGGGGCGCTGGCGGAGCGGGCCCTTCAGCCCCTCCTGCCGCACTACGAGGACTTCCCCTACACGCTCCGGGTGGTCTCCGAGGTGCTGGAGTCGAACGGCTCGTCCTCGATGGCCACCGTATGCGGCGGCTCCCTGGCGCTGATGGATGCCGGCGTGCCGATGAAGGCTCCCTGCGCCGGCGTGGCCATGGGGCTCGTCAAAGAGGGCGACAAGGTGGCCGTCCTCACCGACATCCTGGGGTCCGAGGATGCCCTCGGCGACATGGACTTCAAGGTGGCGGGCACCGAGCGGGGCATCACCTCGATCCAGATGGACATCAAGATCGAGGGGATGGATCTCAAGATCATGGAGCAGGCGCTGGAACGGGCCCGGAAAGGCCGGCTGTTCATTCTCGGGGAGATGCGCAAGGTGCTGCCGACCCCCCGGCCCGAGCTGTCCCAGTACGCGCCCCGCATCTTCACCATGCAGATCAAGCCGGACAAGATCGGCGACGTGATCGGACCCAAGGGCAAGACGATCCGGGGGATCCAGGATGCCACCGGGGCCAAGATCAGCATCGAGGACAGCGGTCTGGTGACCATCTCCGCCGTGGGCGGCGACGCGGGCGAGAAGGCTCGCGCCATGGTGGCCGCCATCACCACCGAGCCCGAGGTGGGCCGGACGTACGAAGGGCCGGTGAAGAGCACCACGGCGTTCGGGGCGTTTGTCGAGATCCTCCCCGGGGTGGAGGGGCTGCTCCACATCAGCGAGCTGCAGCACGGGCGCACCGAGAAGACCGAGGACGTGGTCAAGAAGGGCGACATCGTCCAGGTCAAGCTGCTCGAGGTGGACGACCGCGGCCGCATGAAGCTCTCCCGGAAGGCGCTGCTGCCCAAGGAGTAGCCTCAACGTGGATACGGTTCGCCTCGACGAAGGGCTGCTCCGGACCACGGCGCCGAACGGGATGATCATCCTCACCGAGAAGCTGCCGGGCGTCCGCTCGGCAGCCGTCGGCATCTACGTGCGCACCGCCAGCGCCCACGAGCGCCGGGAGCAGATGGGGATCTCCCATCTGCTCGAGCACATGGTGTTCAAAGGCACCGAGCGGCGCAGCGCCAAGCAGCTTGCCATGGAGCTAGAGGTCCGTGGCGGCGGGCTCGACGCGTTCACCGGCCGGGACTATACCAGCTACCAGGGGCACATCCTCGACGCCGATCTCCCCCTGGCGGTCGAGATCCTGACCGACCTCGTGCGGCATCCGCTCCTGCGGGAGAGCGATCTCGAGCCCGAGCGCAACGTCATCCTGGAAGAGATCAACGGCGTGGCCGACACGCCCGACGATCTGGTCTTCGAGCTCCACTCCGCCGCGCTCTGGCCCGAGCATCCGTACGGCTACTCGATCCTGGGGACGCCCGACACGCTGAGCGGGCTCTCCGCCGCGGATCTCCGGGTGCTGCACGAGGCCGGCTACAACCGGGGCAACTGCATCATCGCGGCGGCCGGCAATCTGGAGCATGACCTGCTCCTCACCGTGCTCGAGCGGGAAGGCTGGTTCGAAGGGAGCCGGCTGGAGCGGGCGCGTCCTCCGGTCGCGGCGACCCCTGCGCGCCGGGGGTGCGGGCACCGGGAGGAGCGGGACACGGCGCAGACGCACATCGTCTTCGGGACGGACACCTTTCCGCTGAACGACCCGCGCCGCTTTGCCCTGGCCATCCTGACCAATGTGTTCGGCGGAGGCATGTCGAGCCGGCTCTTCCAGCGGGTACGTGAGGAGCTGGGCCTGGCCTACGCCATCTTCGCCTTCAAGCACTTCTACCAGGCGTCGGGCCAGCTGGGCGTCTACGTGGGCACCCAGCCGTCCACCGCCGACCAGGCCGTAGAGGCGATCCGGGCGGAGTACGACCAACTGGCCCGCGAAGGACTGCCGCCGGCCGAGCTTGCCGACGGCAAGCAGCAGCTCAAAGGGCAGATCATGCTCTCGCTGGAGAGCCCCGCCGCGCGGATGGGGCGCCTGGCCGGGTTCGTCCTGCACGATGACCAGTACCGCCCGCTGGACGCCATGCTGGCGGAGATCGACGCGGTCACCAGCGAGGAGATCGCCGCGGTGGCGGCGGAGTTCTTTGCCGCCGACCGGCAGACGGTCGTCCGGCTGGGGCCACAGGGGTGAGGAGACTCATAACCGAATCCGAGGAGCATCGATGCTGATCGGGGTTCCCAAAGAGATCAAGACCAATGAGAACCGCGTCGCCCTGGTGCCGGCGGGCGCGGAGGCGCTGGTGGCGGCGGGGCACACCGTGGTGATCGAGGCCGGAGCCGGAGTGGGAAGCGGCTTCCCCGACGCCAGCTACCAAGCGGCCGGTGCCGCGATCCTCGCCACCCCCGATGAGGTCTGGCAGCGGTCCGAGATGATCATGAAGGTGAAGGAGCCGATCGCGCCGGAGTGGCCTCGCATGCGCCGGGGACAGCTGATCTACACCTACTTCCACTTCGCCGCCGCGGAGGAGCTCACCCGGGCGGTCATCGACTCGGGCGCCGTGGCCATCGCCTACGAGACGGTGCAGCTCCCCAGTGGCGAGCTGCCCCTGCTCACGCCGATGTCCGAGGTCGCCGGACGGATGGCGGTGCAGGACGGCGCCAAGTATCTGGAGAAGGTGTTCGGGGGCAGCGGCATCCTGCTGGGCGGCGTGCCCGGCGTGGCGCCGGGCGAGGTCGTCATCATCGGTGGGGGCGTGGTGGGGATCAACGCGGCCAAGATGGCGGCCGGGCTGGGCGCGCACGTGACCATCCTGGACATCTCGCTCGACCGGCTGCGCTATCTGGACGACGTGCTCCCGGCCAACGTGGACACCACCTACTCCAACCGGCACAACATCCTGGAGGCGATCCGCCGGGCCGACCTGGTGATCGGCGCGGTGCTCCTGCCCGGTGCCAAGGCGCCCCACCTGGTCAAGCGAGCCGACCTCAAGAGCATGAAACCGGGCACGGTCATCGTGGACGTGGCGGTCGATCAGGGGGGCTGCGTCGAGACGATCAAGCCGACCACCCACGAGAATCCCACCTACTTCGTCGACGGTATTCTGCACTACGCGGTTGCCAATATGCCCGGGGGCGTCCCCCGGACCTCCACCCTCGCCCTGACCAATGCCACGCTGCCATATGGACTTAAGCTCGCCAAGCAGGGTTGGCGTGCGGCGTGCAAGGCGGACCGCGCACTCGGGCTGGGCCTCAACGTGGTCGAGGGCAAGGTGGTCTATCCGGGCGTGGCCGAAGCCTTCCGGCTGCCCCTGGCAGACGTCGCCGGCATCCTGTGAGCGGGGCGCCCGCCTCGAGCACGATCGAAGTCCTGCTGAGCCGGCTGCCTCACGGCGAGGGCCTGCCGCTGCCGAGCCTGGCCACCCCCGGCTCGGCCGGGTACGACGTGGCCAGCGCCGAAGACGGGTCGCTGGCGCCGATGGAGCGGAAGCTGTTCCGGACCGGCTTCGCCATCGCGGTCCCCGAGGGATATGAATGCCAGATCCGCCCCCGATCCGGGTTGGCGCTCCGGCACGGCATCACCCTTCCCAACACGCCTGCGACGATCGACAGCGACTATCGCGGCGAGCTCATGATCATGCTGGTCAACCTGGGCGCCGATCGCGTCGAGATCACCCGGGGCATGCGGATCGCGCAGATGGTCGTGGCGCGGGTGGAGCGGGTGAGCTTCCGGCCGGTGGAGCGGCTGCCCGAATCGGGCCGCGGCGAAGGCGGGTTCGGCAGCAGCGGACACTAACGACGTGCTCGACGATGACGATAACCGCGGCTTCCCCAGATCGGAGCCCCCATTTACCTTGACAGCCATGCCCTCAGCGGCCACCGGATGAAATTCCCGTCATGGAACGTGATGTCCTGGCTCCCCGCGAATGAAATCGCGGTGGATCTGGGCACGGCCAACACGCTCATCTACGTCAAGGGCGAGGGCATCGTGCTCAACGAGCCCAGCGTGGTGGCCATCGAGAAGGTGACTGGCAAGATCAAGGGCATCGGACTCGAGGCCAAGCGGATGCTGGGCCGCACGCCCGACGGGATCCTCGCGGTGCGTCCGCTCAAGGACGGCGTGATCGCCGACTTCGACGTCACCGAGAAGATGTTGCGCTACTTCCTGAAGACGATCATCGACAAGCACGTCTTCCGGGTGAAGCCCAAGGTCATCGTCTGCGTGCCCTCCGGGATCACCGAAGTCGAGCGCCGCGCCGTCCGCGACTCGGCCGAGACCGCGGGCGCCAAGCAGGTGCTGATGGTGGCGGAGCCGATGGCCGCCGCGATCGGGGTGGGGCTGCCGGTGGAGACGCCCACCGGCAACATGGTGATCGACATCGGCGGGGGCACCACCGAGATCGCGGTCATCGCCCTGTCGGGCATCGTCTCCGACACGTCGATCCGGACCGGCGGCGACGAGCTGGACCAGGCCATCGTCCAGTTCATGCGGAAGAACTACAACCTGCTGGTGGGCGAGCCGACCGCCGAAGCGATCAAGATCAAGATCGGCTCGGCCGCGCCCACGGGCGACGAGCGGGAGATGGAGGTCAAGGGACGCGACCTCGTCTCCGGCATCCCCAAGACCGTGCGGGTGCACTCCACCGAGATCCGGGAAGCGGTGCAGGAGCCGATCCAGCAGATCGTGGACGCCGTCCGCCGGGCTCTGGAGATCACCCCGCCCGAGCTCGCCAGCGACATCGTGGATCGCGGCATCGTGATGACCGGCGGGGGCGCGCTGATCCGCGGCCTCGACATCCTGCTGGCCCAGGAGACCGGGCTGCCGATCCATGTGGACGAAGACCCGCTCACCTGCGTGGTGCGGGGCACGGGCCGGATCCTCGACGACTACGAGAAATACCGCAGCGTTCTCTCCCTCTAAGCATGGCCAGCGCGTCGGAACGCTCGTATACCCGCCGGGACACGGTGTTGTTCCTCGCCTGCGTGGGACTGTCGCTGGTGGCGCTCCTCTCCCCGGCGACCTGGGGCTTGGGGATGGCCGATTCGCTGCGTGAGACCGTGCTCGTGCCGCTGGTCTGGCTTCAGGCGCGGGCCGAGGAGGGACGGACCAGTCGGGTTCGCCTCCGCGCCATCACCGCCCAGCGTGACTCCACCAGCTACCTGGCCCAGGGCATCCCCTCGCTGCTGGCCGAGAACGAGCGCCTCCGCCAGCTCCTCACGCTCGGCCATCGGCTGTCGAACCGCTACGTGGCCGCCGAGGTGCTGCACCAGGCACAGGCCACCGACGGCCGCACGCTGCTGCTCAGCGTGGGCTCGGCGCAGGGCGTCTCGGTGTTCGACCCGGTGGTGGCGCCGGAGGGGCTGATCGGCGTTCTCCTCACCGTCGGCCGCCGGACCAGCGTGGTGATGACCTGGGCCCATCCGGAGTTTCGGGTGAGCGCCTTCACCGTCCGGGGCAACGCCGCGGGGGTGGTGGCGCCGGCGAGCTCGGCCACGGATCCCGAGGGCTCTCTCGAGTTTCGCGGCGTGGCCTACCGGGACTCGGTGCCGCTGGGCACGCTGGTGCTGTCGTCGGGTCTGGGCGGCGTGTATCCCAAGGGGATTCCGGTGGGCACGGTCACCGGCCTGATCCGCGAGCAGGCCGGATGGGAGCGGGTCTACCGGCTGCTCCCGAGCGCGAATCCGGGCTCCGCGGCCCACGTCCTGGTGCTGGTGTCCTCGTCCAGCCGGGATCTCGCGGCCGCCTTTCCGAGCGATTCGGCATTGGAGGCGCAACGGCTGGATTCGATCGCGCGGGTGCGCCAGGCCGATTCCCTGGCGCAGGCGGCGCGGGAGGCCAAGGCGCACCGGGCCGACTCGGTGGCCGCGGCGAGCCGGGATAGCACCCGGCCCAAGGTTCCCCGGCCCGCAGTCCGCCCCGACTCCGTGACGCGGCCGAGACCCGCCCCCGCGGCGGCCCCGCCCGCCCCGAAGGACTCGGCCCGATGATGCCCGCGCGGGCCAGCCGCGTGCAGCTCGCGGTGGTGCTGCTGTTGCTGCTGGTGCTGCACTTCTATCTGCGCCCGCGACTCTGGGGCGCGCGCGTCAGTCCCGATTTCATGTTCATCGGCCTGATGTTGTTCGCGATGCGGAGCAGCCCTGGCGCGGGCGCCGTGGCCGGCTTTCTGGTCGGGCTGGCCACGGACGCGCTGACCCCGGTGCACTTCGGCGCCGGGATGCTGGCGCACACCGTGGTGGGCTATCTCGCATCCTGGGGACGGTCGGTGTTCTTCGCGGAGAATCCGATCGTCAATGCCGCCTTCGTGGCGGTGGGGCTCTGGGTCCGCGACCTGCTGGTGATGGTGGCGAGCGGGGGCGGCGAGCGCTCCGTGCTGGCGGAGCTCACCCTCTATAGTCCACTCGAGGCGCTCACCACAGCGCTCTTCGCGCTGCTGGTCCTGGTGGCGTTTCGCGAGTGGTTCTCTATCCGGCTCGACGCATGAACGGATTCGATTCCTATCGGGTGCGGGAGCGCGCCGACGTGGCGCGCTGGATCCTGGTCGGCGCCTTCCTGGTGCTTTCCGGCGCCTTCTTCCGGACCCAGGTGATCCAGCACGACAAGTTCCAGCTCAAGGCAGAAACCAACCGATTGCGCCCCATCCCGCTCACCCCACCCCGGGGCGCGATCCTCGACCGAGTCGGACGAATCATCGCCGAGAACGTCCCTGGCTATTCGGTCAAGCTGCTGGCACCCAGCCGGGACTCGCTGCATGCCGTGCTGGTGCGGATCGGGCGGTTCGTGCCGCTCGACACCGCGCAGAGCAACGAGGTTCTTCGCCGGTTTGCGGCGGCGCGCTACCAGCCGGTGGTCGTCTTCGGTGATGCCACGTTCGAGACCATTGCCCGGCTCGAAGAACATCGTGCGGTCCTGCCCGGCCTGGTGATCCAGGCCGAGCCGAAGCGCCTCTACGCCGCCGGGAAGGCCGTGGCGCACCTGGTCGGCTACGTGTCGGAGGTCACCGAGAGCGACCTCGGTGCCAATCGCTATCCGGGCGCGGGGCTCGGCTCCATCGTGGGCAAGGCGGGCCTTGAGCGCCAGTATGACGATACCCTGCGCGGAGCCGAGGGTGTGCGCTACATCGAGGTCAACGCGCGCGGGCGCCTGGTACGGGAGGAGGCCGCGACGGCCATACTTCCCCCCACTCCCGGCAAGCCGATCCGAACCACCATCGATCTCGATCTGCAGCGCTACATCGACAGCATCTGGCCCCCGGGCGTCCGCGGCGCGATGGTGGCGATGACGCCGGCCGGCGAGGTCCGTGCGCTGTATTCGGCGCCCTCGTATGATCCCAACGCGTTCGTGGGTGGTATCACGACGGCGCTCTGGCGGTCCCTCAACGGGGACTCGGCGCGCCCCCTGCTCAACCGCGCCATGATCGGACGGTACCCGCCTGCATCACCCTTCAAGCTGGCCATCGCGGCGATGGCGCTGAAGCGTGGAATCATCGGGTTCGACAGCCACATGCCGCTCCCCTGCTCGGGCGGGATGCAGCTGGGCAACCGCTACTTCCGGTGCTGGAAGAAGGAAGGCCACGGCTCGCTCGACCTGGTCGGAGCGGTCGCCGCGAGCTGTGACGTCTACTTCTACCAGCTGGGTCTCCGCCTGGGCCTCGACGCCATTCTCCGCGACGGCGTCCTGATGGGATTTCGCGACCGGAGCGGCGTCGACCTGCCGAGCGAGCAGAGCCCGATCTTCCCGGCCACCACCGCGTACTTCGACCGACTCTACGGACCCCGGAACTGGAGCCCGCCCGCGACGACGCTCAACTTCTCGATCGGCCAGGGCGAGAATACCCAGACGTTGATCAACATGGTTCGCTTCTACGAGGGGTTGGCCGGGGGCGGCGAATCGGTGGAGCCGTTCGTAGTTCAGCGGGACAGGAAGGCGCCCTCGTACGGCTTCGGGCTCACCGAGGCCCAGGTGCTCGGGCTCCGGCGGGCATTGACCGCAGTGGCGGAGCGCGGCACGGCCTCCGCCATCATCAATGCCACGCCGGGCTCGAAGACCCGTGTGCTCCAGATCGCGGGCAAGACGGGCACCGCGCAGAACCCCCATGGGCTGGACCACCGGTGGTTCATCGCCATGGCGCCGGCAGACCACCCGGCGCTGGTGGTTGGCGGGATCATGGAGAACGTCGGACTGCACGATCCCCTGGTAGTGCGGAACGTGTATCTGGCGCTCCGGCGCTATGTCCTCGGTCCCGAGCCCAGCGGCGCGGCCGACTCGGTGCAGATCTCGATTCCGGAAGATGGGGGCACCGCGCTCACGCCGGCCGCCGTGGCCGATTCGGATTTGGTGCGCCCGGCGCCGGACACCACGCCACCGGGAGACCGCCCATGAGGCTGGCGGAAGTCGATCGGCGGCTGCTTGGGGTCAGCCTGGCGCTCATGGCGTATGGCCTCCTCACCCTCTACTCGGCCGGGCAGACCGACGTGCCCACCCATGCCGCAGGGGTGTGGTATCACCAGTTCCTCTGGTTCGGCATCGGTATTGTCGCTGGGTCGGTCGTCTTCCACCTGTCCCCGCGCCTGCTGGAATGGCTGGCGCCCGCGCTCTACCTCTTCAGCCTGCTGCTGTTGGTGGTCGTGCTGGCGGTCGGCACCGGCGCCGGCACTGCCTTGAGCAGCCACAGCTGGCTCTCCATCGGCGGTCATCAGATTGGCCAGCCGTCGGAGTTCGCCAAAGTGGCCACGGTGCTGATGCTGGCGCGGTACCTGTCGAGCCGGAAGGAGCCGCCCCGGTCCCTGCGCGACCTGCTGGGACCCGGCATTATCGTTGGCATCCCCTTCCTGCTGGTGCTCAAGCAGCCGGACCTGGGCAGCGCCATCGTGTTCATCGGGATCGCCTTCGCGATGCTGTTCTGGTCAGGCGTGCGGCCTCGGCTCCTATTCATGATCGCATCGCCCGGCCTGAGCCTGCTGCTGGCGTTCAACAACTGGGCCTGGGGCGCATGGGTCGTGTGCTTCACCACCCTGCTGGTGCTCTGGCGTCCGTACATCTATGACGCGCTGATGGCCTGGTTCGCCAATGTGGCCATGGGGGCCATCGCGCTGCCGCTCTGGCAGCGGCTGGCGCCCTACCAGCAGAACCGGCTGCTGACCTTTCTCAACCCGGAGGCCGATCCCCGTGCCGCCGGATATCACGCCATCCAATCGCGGGTCGCCATCGGATCGGGCGGCTGGTTCGGGACCGGGTACACCCAGGGGCCACAGAAGCGGCTGGCGTTCCTGCCGGAGCAGCACACCGACTTCGTGTTTCCCGTGGTGGGGGAGGAGCTGGGATTCGTCGGGGTCATGCTCGCGCTGGGACTCTTCCTGGCGCTCTTTCTGACACTGCTGCGGATCGCCCGCCGGGCCACCGATCCGTTCAGCAGCCTGGTGACGTTCGGTATCCTCGGCCTCTTGTTCACCCACGTCTTCGAGAACGTCGGCATGACGGTGAACCTCATGCCGATCACCGGCATTCCGCTGCCGTTCTTCTCTTACGGCGGCTCCTTCTTCATCATCTGCGCACTCTGTCTCGGACTCGCTTTCCGGGTGGCCTGGGACTCGAGGCAGTCAGGCTATCCTGATATCTAGCAACCACTTAGAATTGGGGGTCTGGCGTTTGACCGCCGGACCCCCGAAATTGCAGGCTGTCCGAATCCCGGCCTTTCCTTCACCACCGGCGACACCCATATCCTATGGCTGTGATGGCATGGTTTAAGAAGGAACGGAAGCCCCGGACGTCCCAGCGCGAGCGGCTCGAGATTCCGCCGGACGCGTGGGAAAAGTGCGACGCCTGCGGCCACATCGACATCCGCGAGAAGTTCGAGAAGGCGCACAACGTGTGTCCGGAGTGCGGCCGACACCGGCGGATCAACGCCGAAGAGTACGTCGAGCTGCTCACCGATCCGGGCACCTGGCGCGAGCTGTACGGCGGTCTCCGTTCGGCCGATCCCCTGAAATTCGAGAGTTACGACGACCGGCTGTCGGCCGCCCGCAAGAAGGGCGGGGAGGCGGACGCCATCTACACCGGCACGGCCCGCCTGGATGGCCTGCCCATCAATCTCGGGGTCATGAATTTCAGCTTCATGGGCGGATCGATGGGGTCGGTGGTCGGGGAGAAGATTACCCGACTTACCCGGCGGTCCCAGGAAAAGAAGCTCCCACTGGTGATCGTCTCCGCCTCCGGCGGCGCCCGAATGCAGGAAGGCGTGCTCTCCCTGATGCAGATGGCCAAGACCTCCGCCGCCATCGCCCAGCTCCACCGCGACGGCATCCCCCACATCTCGATCCTCACCGATCCGACCACCGGCGGCGTCTCCGCCTCCTTCGCCATGCAGGGCGACGTGGTGCTGGCGGAGCCGGGCGCGCTGATCGGGTTTGCCGGGCAGCGGGTCATCAAGCAGACGATCGGCCAGGACCTGCCCGAGGGGTTCCAGACCGCGGAGTTCCTGCTGGAGCATGGGCAGATCGACGACGTCGTCCCCCGCGCCTCCCTCAGAGACACCACGGCGCGCCTGCTGCGGCACATGCAAGGACAGCGGCCCCACATCGAGCATGCCGAGTTGAGCTGACGGGAGCGGCCGAATGGCTCCGACGCCCCACTCCGGCACCGGGTGGGGCGTCGTCGTTATTGGTGCCCGCGCGTCCCGACGAGCCAGAATGCCGCTGACCTACGACCAAGCGCTCGAGTTCCTCTTTCCCCGGACCACCAGCATCAAATTCGGTCTGGCCAGCACCCGTGCGTTGCTCGACCACCTCGGGCGGCCCCAGGACCAGACCGCGGTCATCCACGTCGGCGGGACCAATGGGAAGGGGAGCGTGTCCACCCTGGTGGCGTCCGCCCTGCAGGAGGCCGGGTACCGGGTCGGGCTCTTCACCTCGCCCCACCTGGTCTCGTTCCGGGAGCGGATCCGGGTGAACGGGGTGCCGATCAGCGAGGCCGCGGTCGCGATGTGGACCGACTGCCTGCGCCCGCTCATCCTGGAGCGGAAGGCCACCTTCTTCGAGGCCAGCACCGCCATCGCCTTCGCCGACTTCGCGGCCAGGGGCGTGGACATCGTCGTGGCCGAGGTCGGGCTCGGCGGACGGCTCGACAGCACCAACGTGCTCCGGCCGCTGGTGAGCGCGCTGACCAAGATCGAGCGGGACCACATGAAGTACCTGGGCGACACGCTGGAAAAGATCGCCTGCGAGAAGGCGGGGATCGCCAAGCCGGGCGCGCCGTTCATCATCGGGGAGCGAGACCCGGCCCTGGTCGAGGTACTGCGGCGTGAGGCCAGGCGGGCGGTGGCGCGGATCGATCCCGCCGCGCCGGCCGACATCCGGGTGCTGCCTCCCGACTACGAGTGGACCGGCCCGCTGAGCCTGGTGGGGCCGCACCAGCGGCGGAACGCGGGAGTGGCCCACGCCGTCCTGATGGCGCTCCCCGCGAGGTACCGCCCGCCGATGGAGGCGGTGGAGCGTGGCTTCGAGTCCGCCCGGGTTCCCGGCCGGCTCGACCGCTACGGGAAGTGGCTGTTCGACGTGGCCCACAATCCGGACGGGATCCGGGCGTTGATCGCGGCGCTCGAGGTCATCCGGCCACCGCGGCCGCTGCACGCCCTGGTCTCCATTCTGGGCGACAAGGAATGGCCCGAGATGCTGGTCCAGCTCGATCGGGTGATCGACCGCGGCATTCTCACCGTCGCGCCCAGCGCCGCCGGCCGGGGGTGGAACACGCAATGGCTCCAGCGCTGGCTGCGCGATCGCGGGCGGCCGCCGGCCCGGGCGGCCTGGACGTTGGTGCCCGATTTCGGGGAAGCGCTGCATAAAGTGGAGGAATCCGCGGGCACCGTGCTGGTCACCGGCTCGTTCCACACCGTGGGCGACGTGATGACGGCGCGAGGGGTCGATGTGGGCTGAGACGGGCATGGCCCGGAGCGGAGGCCGTCACTATAATCCCCCCATGCAAACCAAGGCCCTGCCGGGATTTCGGGAATTTTACCCCGCCGATCTCGCATTGCGCTCCCATATCTTCCGCACCTGGCGCGCCGTGGCCGCCCGCTACGGCTTCGAGGAGTACGACGGGCCGCCGCTGGAGCCGCTCGAGCTCTACACCGCCAAGAGCGGCGATGAGATCGTGGGCCAGCTCTACAACTTCATCGACAAGGGCGGACGCGAAGTCGCCTTGCGGCCGGAGATGACGCCCACGCTGGCCCGCATGGTGGCAGCCCGGGCCAACGGGATGAAGAAGCCGATCCGGTGGTTCGCCATCCCCCAGCTCTTCCGCTACGAGCGGCAACAACGGGGGCGGCTTCGAGAGCACTTCCAGCTCAACTGCGATCTGATCGGCGAGCCGGGCCCGCTGGGCGACGCCGAGGTCATCGCGCTGGCGGTCGATGTCATGCGCGCGTTCGGGCTGGGCCCTCGGGACGTGCGCGTGCGGGTGTCGGATCGGCGGGTGCTGCGCACACTGCTGCTCGACGCGGGCGTCAGCGAGGCCCAGCTGGACACCGCCTACGGGGCGGTGGACAAGATCGAGCGGGTCGATCGGCCTGCGCTGGCCGCCCAGCTCGAGGCCGCCCGGTTTGCCTCCCCGGCGATCGACCGGGTGTTCGAGATCGCGGCGCTCAGGGGACTCCCGGCGGTCGAGGCCGCGCTGGCAGCGGCGCCGGGAGGAGAGGCGGCGGCGGCACCGCTCCGCGGGTTGGTCCAGGCGCTCGAGGCGATGGGGCTTGCCGACTTCCTCGAGGTCGATCTCACCATTGTGCGCGGTCTGGCGTACTACACCGGTACCGTCTTCGAGCTGTTCGACGCGGGCCGGAGCCTCCGTGCCATCTGTGGCGGCGGGCGCTACGACTCGCTGCTCCAGGCGCTTGCCGGCGTCGATCTCCCGGCCCAGGGCTTCGGCATGGGCGACGTGGTCCTGACCGAGTTGCTCAGGGATCGCGGCTTGTTGCCCGACACGGTGTCGAGCATCGATGCGTTTCTCGCCGGAGTGACCGAAGACGATCTGCCTCACGTCCTGGCCCTGGCCCACGACCTTCGGGATGCCGGACTCCGGGTGGAGTACGCGCTCAACGCCCAGGCGGTGGGCCGGCAGCTCAAGCTGGCCGACGCCCGGAATGCCCGGCTGGCCGTTGTCATCGGTCCGGACGACCGCGCCCGCGGCGAGGTGATGGTCAAGGACCTGGTCTCCAAGTCGCAGGGCGCGGTATCCCGCCAGGACGCGGTCGCGCACCTCCTCACCCACGTGACCACCGGTGCACCCCGTCATGGCTGAGAACAAGGCGCTCACTCCCCGCGCGGCCGATTTCAGCGCCTGGTACAACGAGCTCATCGCCCGGGCCGAGCTGGCCGACTACAGTCCGGTCCGCGGGTGCATGGTCATCCGGCCCAACGGCTACGCCATCTGGGAGCAGATGCAGCGCGCCCTGGACCAGATGTTCAAAGACACCGGGCACCAGAACGCCTACTTCCCACTCTTCATCCCCCAGAGCTTCCTCTCCCGCGAGGCGGCGCACGTCGAGGGCTTCGCGCCGGAGACGGCGGTGGTGACCCACGGTGGCGGCAAGGAGCTGGAGGAGCCGCTGGTGGTTCGGCCCACCTCCGAGACCATCATCTACGCGATGTACGCCAAGTGGATCCAGAGCTACCGGGATCTCCCGGTGCTGATCAACCAGTGGGCCAACGTGGTCCGCTGGGAGATGCGGACCCGGCTCTTTCTCCGGACCACCGAGTTCCTCTGGCAGGAGGGCCATACGGCGCATGCCACCGAGGCGGAGGCGGAGGAGGAGACCCTCCGGATGCTGGGGGTGTACCGGACCTTCATGGAAGAGTGGATGGCGATGCCGGTGGTGACCGGCCGGAAGACCGACAGCGAGCGGTTCGCGGGCGCGCTCCGCACCTACAGCTGCGAAGCGCTGATGCAGGACAACAAAGCGCTCCAGGCGGGCACCAGCCACAACCTCGGCCAGAACTTCGCCCGGGCATTCGAGGTGACCTTCCAGACCGCGGGCGGCGAGCTGGACCACGTCTGGAACACGTCATGGGGCGTGTCGACCCGCTTGGTGGGAGCGCTCATCATGACGCACGGTGACGACGCCGGTCTGGTATGCCCGCCGCGGCTGGCGCAGCACCAGGTGGTGATCGTGCCGATCTACCGGACCGATGAGGAGCGCGGCACCGTGCTCGAGGCCTCCGACCGGATGCGGAAGGAGCTGGCCGGCGCGGGCATCCGGGTGCATCTCGACGTCCGCGACGGGATGAAGCCCGGCGCCAAGTACTACGAGTGGGAGGGACGCGGTGCCCCGCTGCGCCTCGAGGTCGGTCCGCGGGACGTGGCGGCAAGCGCGGTCGTGCTCGCCCGGCGGACCGGGGGGAAGAAAGAGAACCTGCAGATGGCGGGGATCGCGGCCCAGGTGCACGAGATCATGAACCGGATGCAGAGCGATCTGCTGGAGACCGCCCGGGCGCGGCGGGAGGCGGCCAGCATCCGCGGGGCCACCAAGGCGCAGTTCCTGGCTCACATGGAGGCCAACGGCGGCTTCGTGTACGCCGGCTTCTGCGGCGACCCGGCCTGCGAGGCCGAGATCAAGGAGAAGACCAAGGCCACCATTCGGGTCCTGCCGGACGAGGAGTTCCGCTCGGCCGTGGCCCCGACCAGCTGCATGTGGTGCGGTCGCCCCAGCGTTACCGAGGCGGTGTGGGCGAAAGCGTACTGACCACCGACCTCCTGGCCGACGCCGGGCTCGCGAGAGAGGAGGGGACGCTCCGGCTGGGCGGCGTGGCGCTGGGCGAGATCGCCGCGGACGTGGGCACGCCGGTGTACGTCTACAATGCCGCCGCCATCCGCTCGCGCTACGCGGTCCTCGATCGGGCCCTGGCGGCCATTCCCCACCGCATCTGCTTCGCGGTCAAGGCCAACAGCACGCTCGGCGTGTTGCGGGTGCTGCGGGATGCGGGCGCCGGCGCCGATATCGTCTCCGGAGGCGAGATGGCGCGGGCACTGGCCGCGGGCTTTGCCCCGGACCGGATCGTCTTCAGCGGGGTGGGGAAGACCGATGCGGAGCTCCGCGGCGCAGTGCGGGCCCGGCTCGGCCATCTCAACGTGGAGTCGCGCGCGGAGCTCGAGCGGCTGTCGTGTATCGCCGCGGAGGAACGGATCCCGGTGTCGGTCGGGATCCGGGTGAACCCGGACATCACCACCGACACCCATCCCTACATCTCGACCGGGAAGAGCGGCATCAAGTTCGGTATCCCGGCCGACCAAGTCCTTGCGGCCGCGGAGCTGGTGGCCCGCCACCCGATGCTCGAGCTCACCACGCTGGCGATGCATCTGGGCAGCCAGCTCGCCGACACACTCCCCTTCCGCCAGGGAATCGGTCGCCTGCTGCAACTCGCCGAGGGGGTGAGAGCAGCAGGTATCGAGTCACTCCGGGTCATCGACATCGGCGGTGGGCTCGCCATCCGGTACGCCGACGAGCGCGTCATGGATCCGGAGCAGTTCGCCGCCGCGGTGGTCCCGCTCCTCCGCCCCAGCGGCTACACCGTCTACGTCGAGCCGGGCCGCTTCCTGGTGGGGAGTGCCGGCGTGCTGCTCACCGAGGTCATCTACCGGAAGCACTCGGGAGGCAAGGAGTTCGTGGTGGTGGATGCGGGGATGAACGACCTGGTCCGGCCCAGCCACTACCAGGCGTACCATGAGATCGTGGAGCTGCAATCCGCCGGGCGCTCCGCGGAGCGGGTGGACGTGGTGGGCCCGGTGTGTGAAACGGGTGATTTCCTGGCGCTCGACCGCGAGCTGCCTGGCGTGTTGGCCGGCGACCGGCTCGCGGTGCTCGGGGCCGGGGCCTACGGTTTCGTGATGGCGTCCAATTACAATAGCCGGCCTCGCCCCGCCGAGGTGATCGTAGACCGGGGACGCTGGTGGGTCGCCCGGCCGCGGGAGCGAGTGGACGAGCTGTTTCAGACGGAGAGGGTCGTACCGTGACCGTGCCGGCCCACCACGAAGGCATCCTGATCATCGACTTCGGCTCCCAGTACACCCAGTTGATCGCTCGGCGGGTGCGGGAGGCGCACGTCTACTGCGAGATCCATCCGCCGTCGCGCACGGTGGACTGGATCCGCCGGTGGAAGCCCAAGGGCATCATTCTCTCAGGCGGCCCGAACTCGGTCTACGGCGAGAGCGTTCCGACCGCCGACCCCGAGCTCCTGGAGCTCGGTACGCCGGTGCTGGGATTGTGTTATGGGATGCAGATCCTGGCCCAGCTCTCCGGTGGCAACGTCAAGCGGGCCGACCGGCGCGAGTACGGGCGCGCCAACGTCACGGTCGATGGCGGCAAGCTGTTTCAGGGGTTCGGCCGGGGTGAGGAGACTCCGGTGTGGATGAGCCACGGCGATCACGTGGACGTGGCGCCGCCCGGTTACCGGGTCACGGCGTCGAGTCGCAATTCGCCGGTGGCGGCGATCGAGCACGTGGAACGTCCGCTCTACGGCGTGCAGTTCCATCCCGAGGTCGCCCACACGCCGCGAGGCGGAGAGATCCTCAGCAACTTCCTGTTCGAGGTCTGCGGCTGCACCCCGGACTGGACGGCGGGACACTTCGTGGAGAGCGAGGTAGCCCGGGTGGCGGAGCTGGTCGGCCCCGACAAGCGGGTCATCTGCGGGCTCTCCGGCGGCGTCGATTCGTCGGTCGCGGCCGTGCTGGTGCACCGGGCCGTGGGTGACCGGCTCACCTGCATCTTCGTGGACCATGGGCTGCTCCGGATGCACGAGCGGGAGCAGGTGGAGTCGACCTTTCGCCGGCACTTGGGCATCGATCTCCGGGTGGTGGACGCCAGCGCGGAGTTCCTGGCGCGGCTGGCCGGGATCACCGACCCGGAGGAGAAGCGGCGCCGGATCGGGCACACCTTCATCGACGTGTTCGAGCGCGAGGCTCGCTCGGTGGGTCCGGGAGCCGGTTTCCTCGTGCAGGGGACGCTGTATCCCGACGTGATCGAGTCCCTCTCTCCCCTGGGCGGGCCGTCGGTCACCATCAAGACCCATCACAACGTCGGTGGGCTGCCCGAGCGGCTGCCGTTTCAATTGCTGGAGCCGCTCAGGGAGCTGTTCAAGGACGAGGTGCGCCAGGTGGGCCGAGAGCTGGGTTTGCCCGAGGAGATGGTGGGGCGGCACCCGTTTCCGGGGCCGGGACTCGCCATCCGGATCCTGGGCGAGGTCACACCCGAGAACCTCACCATCCTCCGGCGGGCCGACCAGGTGTACATCGAGGAGATCCGCGCCGCCGGTCTGTACGACGACATCTGGCAGGCGTTCGCCGTGCTGCTCCCGATCCGCTCGGTCGGGGTGCAGGGCGACGGCCGCACCTACGACCAGGTGATCGCATTGCGGGCGGTCACCAGCCGGGACGGAATGACGGCGGACTGGTTTCCGTTCCCGCCCGACGTGCTGGCCCGGGTGTCGAACCGGATCGCCAACGAGGTGGATGGGGTGAACCGGGTGGTGTACGACGTGAGCTCGAAGCCGCCGGCGACGATCGAGTGGGAGTGAGCTACTCGCGAACTCGATAGCACGCTCCCCAGTAATACGCGAACTCCGTCACCCGCAGACTTGCCGCCCTCGGCAACAGCGCCGCCTCCAGCTCGGCTCGGTCGGGAAAGTTCTTCAGCACCTCGTATTCGGTGCCGTCGGCGAGTCGGCGCCGCTGGTAGGTATTACCGGCGGCGTCGCGGCGGGAAAGGGGCGTGCTGCTGCCGGCGACGTAGCGATTGTCCAGAAATAGGACCGTCGCGCCAGCGCCGAGTCGCTGATGCAGGCCGAGGAGAAAGGCGCTCTGCCGCTCGAGCGGCACGTGTGACCACCAGAAGGCCGCGAAGCCGGCGGTAAAGTTCCCGGGCACACGATCGAGGGCGTAGGCATCGGCCTGGACGAAGCTCACCCGGCCTGCAGGGTAGTGCTTCCGCCGGGCGAGCGCGAGCACCTCGGAGCTCGCGTCGGTCGCGACGATCGCTTCGGCACCGGGAGCCGTTTCGGCGGTCCAGTAGCCAGTGCCGCAGGCCGCCTCGAGGATGCGGTGACCAGCCAGGGCCTCTCGCAACCAGGCGCGCACGCCTGACAGGTCGGCCTGCCGCTCGGGTTTGGCGTAGATCTGCTCGTACTCTTCCGCCCGACGCCCGTAGTAGGCGATCAGGTTCTCGCGGGCCAAGACTTCTCCAGGATTCGCCATCATCTCACCCGCATGCCGAGCGTCTTGTCCCAGTGCAGGGGCTTGGCCGCCCGGGCGAGCGGACTCTCCGGGACCTGGCCCACCGAGACGCCGTATTTCCAGTCCGGCGGGCAGATGGCGATGAAGCGGGCGTACCCGCCCACGCCTCCCTGGAACTTGGGAAATCCTATCGCCACCAGGGCCCCCACTTCCGGCACCTGGTCGAGATTGGCCACACCTTCCGCCTGAGTGTAGCCGTGCTGCAGCAGCCAGGCCTCTCCCTCGAGCGTGGCCGTCGTATCGGTGTCGAGCGGCTCGTGCCCGTGGAGCAGGATGTGACGCTCCTCGTGGAGGAACTTGAGCGCGGCCAGCGAGACGCCCGGAAAGGGACTCCGGCTCTCGAGCTTGGGATCGGACCAGTCCTTCGACCAGCCTGACCGGATGAACACCACGGACCCCTCCGGAATCCTGCCGTGGGCCGCCTCCCAGCCGTGGATGTCATCGACCGAGAGGTGGTACCCGGGCTGCTTCGCGACCTGCTCCACGATCGATATCACCACCAGCGGACGAACGGCGAACGTCGGCGGCAGCTCGTCGATCGCGGGATAGTCGGGGCTCCAATGCGCCGGCGGATCGAGCTGGGTGCCGAGCTGGTCCGTGGGCAGCACGTATCGTGTCGCCTCGAACCCGTCCTTGGCCCAGGTGTAGGGGACCTTGGTCTTGGGATCGACCGCGGGTCCGAAGACGGCAGGCTCGAAGCCCGGCCACAAGGGGATCGACGGCGTGATCGCGTGTGTCAGGTCGACGTACTTCGCGGTCTTGAGCGCGCCCTGGTATACCCGCCAGAGCGGCGGGGTGGCATCGCGAGAGGGAGTGGCATCGCGAGAGGGAGACGCGCATCCCGCGGAGAGTGCCCCGAACAAGAGGAGGCCGAGCCGAGTCATCGAGCGGCGGAGAGCAGCTCGTGGCTCTGGCGTATGGTGGCGAACTCGGAGTGCAGACTTGTCAGGGCGGCCTGGTGCATCTGTTCGGCATCGAACGAGGTGCCGTCATAACTCACCCGATCGAATGTGGCCGTTGCATCGGCAACGACGGTCACCGCAAAGCCGAGATTGGCGGCCATGCGCGCCGATGTGCTCACGCAGTGATCGGTGGTGAGCCCCACCATCACCAGGTCCTGAATGTCGCGGCGACGCAGGTACGCCTCGAGCTCGGTGCCGATGAACGCGCTGTTGACCTCCTTCTGGAACACGGGCTCGTCCGTGCGCGGCGTCGCCTCGGCCTTGAACGCGTTGCCGCGACGCTCCGGGCGGAACGGCGAGTCTGGCTCGCGCGACATGTGCTGAACGTGGATGACCGGACGCCGCGCGTCACGCCAGGCGGCCAGCAGGCTGGCAATCCGCTGTTCGGCATCGGCATTGTTGCGCGGGCCCAGCCGGGGCTCGTCGAACCCCTGCTGAACGTCGATCAGGATCAGGGCCGCATTCACCGGGAGGGTCACCATCGCTCCTGCATGAGAGGGGTCGTCGTTCGGCGCCGCCCAGGCTGTGGCCTCAGGCTCGTTCAGGCCGGAGGCTCTCCGACCCGTGCCAACCAATAGCTCCGCAGTGCCTCGGATACGCTACGGCGCTCATGCTCGGCCAGGGTGGCCGTTCCAGCCTTCCATCGCAAGTACGCTACCACCGCGGCAGCCTCGGTGAAAGGGATCGGAGCGAAATGCTCCTGTTGCACATCCCACCACGTGCGCTCGGCGGCCCCAGGCACGCTGACCGGTCGCTGACGGGTTGAAGGCCCGGCCTATGAGCGTCTTGACGTCGTCCGCGGTGGGAATCAAGCCTGGTCGCGCAGCGGGCGCTGCATGATGCTAGGCTCCGCGCTCAAGGTACGCCTGCCACGGATGCCAGTATCGAACGGGCCATCCCGAAACCAGGTTCTGATAGAGCTTGTCGGGCACATTCGCCTGGGTGAGCTCCACCCGGGTGCCCGCGGCTTCGGGCCAGAAGGAGAGGACCAGGATGGAATCCAGATCGTCCTCCGCCCATTCGAAGCTGCGCCAGCTCTGGACGATGAGCCGGTCGGGGACGAGTGCCAGGATACGTCCGTGGATCCGGCCGTCGAAGGCGGACCAATCGGTGCCCGGGGTGGCTGCGATTCGAGCCGCTCCGCCGCCGGTGAAGGCGGCGTGCTGCTCCGGATCCAGGTACATCCCATAGAGCGACCGTGGCGGCGCCGGAAGTGCGACCACTTGTTCCACGACTCTGGGCATGGCTCACTCCTCCTGCGGCAGCTCCGGCGCGCGCGCCTGTCGCGCGAGCAGGCGCTCGGTGAAATCCTGCCGCTCCTGCAGCTCGGCCAGCTGGCCACGCGCCTCCTCCAGCGAGAGGACCCGGGTGCGCAGCTCTTCCAGCTCCTGAGCCTCGGCCGGCGCGAGCGGACGCTGGCCCTCGATACGGGCCGCCAGTGCCCGCCCGATCGGGCCACGGAGAACCACGATCGTCCCGATGATGGCGCTCAGGGTGATGAGGAACTGTTCGAAGGGCATGCCGGCGTTCATCGCTGCACCTCCCTTGGAAAGACCTGTCCGCCTGGCGCCTTCGAGGAGCCTGGAGAGACTCTCAGGGCCGAGCGAACACGGCGCCGTGGGGCACGGCCGGGCCGGTGGCCCCGTGGGGCCACCGGTCGCGACCGAAGTCGACACCGGGCCGCGCGGCGCCAGGAGCCTTGAACGTGGTATCGAGCTGCAGGCTGCCGGTTGCCCGGTCGAGGTTGGCCAGGAGGACCCAGCGTTCGAGATCTCGATACCCGGTGATCACGACACGATCACCCGACGGCTCGAGCGCGATCCAGTGCGGGACCTGGTCCGGACCGAGGGTCAGCCGGCTGACTTCCCTGGGATGCGAAGGGTCGGAAATGTCGAGGCTCAATATCGCGTGCTCCATGCCGCTGGTCTGCAGCCAGAAGTGTCCGGCGACGACCGGGACCGCGCAGTTCAGTCCTTTCGCCCAGGGTGTGGAGTACACCCATTCCGCCGAGGGGGAGTCGCCGTCGAGACCGCGCAGCCGGTAGAGCCCGCAGGTGAAGGTATTGACCAGCACCGTGCGGCCGTCCGCCAGGACGCGCGGCTCGGCGGTGAGCCAATTCTCCTCACCCCGCGGGCCCGGCGGCAGCAAGAGCGTGTGCAGCAGCGCCAGATCGGACAGCCGCCAGATCTGAACCGCCCGGCTCCGCACTTCCAGGTGCATGTCCGTGGCGGTGGTGAGCACGCGATCGAGAGCGGGCACGACGGCAAGGCTATAGGGCCGGATCGTCGAGTCCACGGTCGGGGCGGCGGCCGATGCGAAACGTACGACTCGACCGGCGGAGTCGAGCTCCACCAGGCCGCCGGTGGCGGCCATTCCCGAATCGACCCGATGCTGGAACGTTGCCAGGACGTTCCCGCCAGGGAGTCGTGCAAAGCTGTGAGGATGGCTGAATGGGCCCGCGTCGGCAAACGAGCCGGCGACGAGCGGCCGGGCGGGATCACGCAGGTCGAGCCGGAACGTCCGGCCTGCGGCAAAGCCATTGGCCCAGAGCACCCCCGCCGTGGGCATCTCGTATTCGGTGTGGTGCGGGCGCGTTCCCAGCGCTCCGACCGGTAAAGTCGTGAGCACCTCGGCATAGGTGGGGCTCCGGCGGTCAATGTCCACTACCGCCAGGAAGTCACTCTGCTGCTTGTCGGAGTCGCCCGCCCAGACGAAGAGATAGCGGCTGTTAGCGGGCTTCGGTGAGACAACGGGACTCGACCCACTCGCCCGGCACCCGGCGATCACGAGCGTCACAATTAGAAGACGATGATCCACGACTTTCCCCATCGGGTCGAGGATGTGTCCACCGGCTCAGTCGACAATGAACAGCGTCGCTCCCGTCGTGGTGTGCGAGCGATGCGGCTCCGCCTCGTCCGCCACCTGATAGCTCATGCCCGGCGTGAGGCGAAATGTCCGCCCATCCGCCAGCTCGGTCTCCAGCTCGCCCGCCACACAAAATAGAATGTGGCCCTTCCGGCACCAATGATCCGCTCGATACCCCGGTGAGTATTCCACTAGTCGTACCCTGACCGTCCCGAACTGCCGCGTGCGCCACCGCGAGAACCCGACCTCACCGGCGTGTTCGGTGGAGTCGATCTGCTGCCAATCGGTGATGCCGAAGGGGATATCGGTCAGCCGCATGGACGTCGCTGCTTCATCGAGGGCCGCGTCGTTCAGGTCCGAGGCTGCTGATAGAGCCCGACCACGTTCCCGCCGGGGTCGGCGAACGTGGCAAAGGCCTCACCGGCGGCGTGGAGCGGCGTCAGCGGCGTAACCACCGTGCCGCCCGCGGCAGTGACCTGGCCCAGCGCCTGCTCGATGCTGTCGACCATGATGTAAGTGAGCATGCCAGGTTGACGCTGGGGTGGACGGCCGAGCACCCAGGATCCGCTCACGGCGCCGGTCGAGTCGTCAAATGCCCGCTGACCGTCGCCGCGAATCCGGACGGTCCAGCCGAATACCTCGACGTAGAAGCGGGCAGAGCGCTCGACATCGTCACTGGGGATCTCGACGTAACAGATCTTTCCATTCGACACGATGAGCCCCTGGGTGGTGCCGCCCGCGATCTCGCGGTGGCGTCTCTAGGCTAGGTATCTCGATGAACGGTGGCCGGGGCAAAGGCGGGTAGGCACACGGCCACGTACTCCGCACCCTCCGGATCGGGCGTGCTATAACGTACCCACTCCCCGGGCGAGGTCACGACGGCCTGTCCCGCGCGGACCTCGAGAACGCCGCCATCATGCTCGATCCGGAGTCGGCCGCGCAGCACCAACGTGATCTCTTCGAACTCGGGGCGTTGCCCGGGCTCCTGCCACCCGCCGGGAGAGACCATCCGGGCGACGCTGACGCCGGTATGGCCGGAGTTCACGCGCCCGGCGTATTCCTCGATCCGCTTGGGTTTGTTCCCGGCGGCCTGGATCACTGTCGGCTGTGCGATCAATCTCGGCATTTTCTTCTGGTCACCAGGTCGTCATGCGCGGGACGTCAGGTAGGGGCACGGCGGCCGCGGACGGTCCATGCCCGCGCGCTCAGCTGAATCTGACCGCCCGTGCCTCTGGGTAAGCGCGCACGGAGACGCTCGCGCAGCGCAACTCGATGCGGGCCGCTCAGGGACGCCGCGTAGGCCGGGGCGGGCCCCTGTGCCCCCAGAAACGGATCCCAATAGTCCTCGAAGTCGTGGAACAGTGTGGGAACTTGGACGGCCGAGCTCTGCACCTCCACCAGACCCGCCTCCTGCCACAACCGGGTGAGCTCCCGGGGCTCACAGACAGGGAAGCGACCGCCTTCGTCAAGCGACGCTGCCGTGGAGTCGAGCTCGACGGCCGTATCCCAGAAGAACCGTAGGAGCTCCATGCCGCCTGCGTAGTCCCAGACGTAGGCCGCCACCGTCCCGCCCACCCGCGCCACACGGACCATCTCGAGCACTCCGGCAGCCGGTACCGGCAGGAAGTTCAGAAGCAGGCCAGACACCACGGTGTGCGCCACACCTGGACGTATCGGCAGCCGCGTGGCATCCGCGGCCACCAATCGGACGGGTGCGTCGGCCCGTTGCCGTGCGTAGGTCACATAGGCCGTCGACCGGTCCGTGGCGAGGACCAGGCCAGGCGCTGTCATTTCCGTGATCGTGCGCGTCAGGGCGCCGGTGCCACAGCCCATCTCGAGCCAGCACTCCCCACCTCGCGGGCCAAGCCAGCGGAGGAACTCATGGGCGATCCGCCCGCTCCACCGTCCCATGAACGGGTCATAGGCCGCGCCGCTGACCCACGACTCCAATCGCGGCTGAGTGTCCATGTCTTTCTCTCGAGTCCGTCGGCGGCTTCACGGCGTAGCGGTAGGTGCGCGCACGCACCCGGCATATCCAACCAGAAAGATCCCGTAGATCGCGACGGTAGACCATCCCAAGCCGTTCACCAGCCCGCCCAGTACCGCCATCAGTGCCACCACTGCGCCGGCCACGGAGCCAGCGACTCCCTCGAGCGCCATCGCACGCTGCACACTTCCTTGCGCGATCTCGCGGGTCAGGTAGAGCAGCAATCCCAGATGAAAGAGGGCGACTCCGAAGAAGCGGGATATCAGCACGGTGGCCGGGTCTGGAGACACGCCATACAACGGAAGCACGGTGGCAGGCACGAGCAGAAAACTGAGACCAAACGTCAGGCCCAGGATGCCGCCGGCGAGAAATACGGTGCTCGGGCGCATGGAGATCTCCTTGTGAGGAGGGTGGAACCTCGCCGAATCCCGCATCGAGAAACGAGGCGTCAGCGCCGCTCCGGCTTCGCCTCAGCCGCACGCTTCGTCCACTGCCACAGCCCGTCAGTCGCCGCTGAGGGCAACCGATAGCCGGCTGCCCGCGCCACCAGGACGATCTGGCCGCGGTGGTGCGCCTCGTGAGCGACGAAATAGGTCAAGACGTGCCCGACATCGAGGGGTAGATTGCGCCAGACATAGGTCGAAGTCGCCGGAATCATTCCGCCATGCTCACAGCCGAGAGTGAGGAGGCGGAGGATGCCTCGCCCACTCCGCTCCAGTGCCGGGATCAATTCCTTACGCCCGACACGCCGCCGGTCGACACTGCGCGGCACGGTGACCCCGAGCTCCTGACCCAAGGTCTTGATCCACCTGCAGCGCGCATTGTGAATGTGGCCCGCGATCATCCGGATGTTTCGACGGGGCGCCCCGGGAATGGTAGTTGCCCACAGCCCCGGCGGCAGGTGCTCGACGAGGAAGACCATCACCTGATTGTTGGTGCGCCAGGCGTCGAGGATCGTATCCCAAGGATCAGGGATCACATCGGCCCGGCGTGTCACCAAAGGTTGCGCGGCCATTCTCAGCCTTCCAGCTCGGCTACTGTCCTGGATCACCGCGAGCCCTTTACTCGTAATAGACCTGTGCCCTTGCTCGCCCGGCGGGTAGCGCCTGACGAGTCAATGTATGACCGCTTGCCTCGATCTTTCCACCCAAGGAGCGCCGCTAACGCACACCCTGGCTGCTATCGGCTCGGCTCGCGAGCGTCCGTGGGGTCGGTCGGCGGAGCTCCTTGGCGATTGAATCGCCGGTCTCGGATCGTGCGGCCGGAAATCGCGCCGCGACCGTCCAGCACGTGGTGGCTGAGCGAAATGAGCAGTCTGGCCCGGTGCGTACGTGAGTTGACGCAGTCTGGGCGCTGGCCGCGCACCCGCCAAGAAGGGTCGCAGCCAGCATGGCCGGCAGAAACCGAGTCAGGCTGGTCAAGATGGTACCTCCCGTGGGGCTTGTGCCTTGGCGCGCCCTGGCTTCCTTCAGCGGGCAACGCAGGCGATCATAGCTGGAAACGCTCATCCCACGCTCGCGGGTCAGGCCGGACGGCCGGATGAGATCGTGAGCTTGAACCCGTCTGGGTCCTGCAGACGGAACATGCGCGTTCCCCACGGTGAGTCCGTGGGCCCAAGAGCGAGAGCGCCACCGCGTGCCTGAATGCGTCCCGCGATCTCATCGACGTTCTGTTCCGTCGTGATCTGCAGCGAGATCCCCTCGCCCTTGGTGCGGTCCCATCCCTTGGCTCCGTCATCCTGGCCGATCAGCAGTCGTACATTCCCGCCCCGGAGCGCGACCGCTATGAGCTTGCCCTCGCGCTCGTACCTTCGGTCGATCGCGAATCCGAGGACGTCATGGTACCACGCCAGGCTCTTCTCGAGGTCCCTCACTGTCAGTGAAGCCTCGAGGCTGCGGCCGTGGAACGTGCCCGTGTCGCCCTGCGCGGCCGTATCTGATTCTGGGATTGGTGCAACGCTCATGTGAATCTCCGCCGTGTACTTCGCCGGTGCGACGCTCAGCTCCGTTCCTGGACCAGCGTCCAGGCCCACCCCAGCAAGGTCGCTACCAGAAAGGGATAGCCGAAGAACGGGAGGGGCGACGAGGTGGGCAACAGCGCGTCGCCGGAATAGATGCGAGCTGACGTGATCGCGAACAGACAGGCCGCCGCTCCGCCCAACAGACGCAGCCACGGCGGCAATTGTCGCGGCGCGCTGATGAGGGCCAGAGCCGCTGCCCACAACGCCGTGCCGGCGGCAAACGCCGGGACGCTGGCACTCGGGCCGGCGGCCGTTCCCGACAGCAGGACGCCCTCGCCAATCGCGAATACCAGGAAGCCGGCGGCCACGATATCCGCCCCGGCGCGGAAGTACTTCACCGCCAGCAGGCTGGTGGCGATCACCAGGCCAACGCTATCGATTGCCCACAAGCTCGCCTGCAGGTAGGGCGAGGCGACGAGCGTCCCGGCAAGCCCGAACGCAGCGCCGACGAAGAGACCCACTGCTGCGATCCGGTTGAGGACGGGCTCGGACGCTGCGCTCATGGCGACAGAAAGCGGTGCATGATGAATACGTCTGTCAGTCCACGTTCGGAATGCCGAAAAGCAGCCGGGACCTGCCCGACGATGCTGAAGCCGCAGCGCTGCCAGAGTCGAACGGCACCTTCGTTGGAGCTTACCACGAAATTGAATTGCATGGCAGTGAACCCGGCACCGCGCGCAGTCTCGATCGAGTGCTCGCAGAGCGTGCCGGCAATTCCTTGGCCTCGTGCCCCAGGTGCCACCATATATCCGGCGTTGGCGACGTGGTTTCCCAGCCCCGGCTGATTCGGACGCAACGTGTACGTCGCGACGACGGTGCCATCCAGTTCGGCTAAGAAGGCACGCGCCGGAGGCGCAGTCCAGGTTGTCCGAGCCTCGTCGATGGTCAGGTGGGGTGAGTAGGCGTAGGTATCTCCGCTCGAGATGACGGCGTGAAAGACAGGCCAGACGAGGTCAAACTCATCGGGCCGGATTTCACGAACCGTCAGAGATCGTTGCGGATGCATGCTCGTCTCGCGGGGATGGTCTCGAAGTCGGCCGTGGGATCGGCGTATTGCCATTCACCGGCGCACGCCAAGAATACGCCGAGGGCCATCAACGGCCGAGCGGTACCAGCTCGGTCGTCGTCGCCCGCGACTTCGACCGGCAGAGGTCTCGGGCGTACTTGAGCGCTCCCGGCGTATCGTACTTGGACACGTACGCGCGATCGACTGCTGACTTCACGCGTTCGCTCCGAGTGTGCACGGCGCGAACCCGAAGCTTCCGCCCTGCCACCTGGATGACTCCCACCGGGTCAGCCAGGAACGTCCGGTACCAGCTTCGGGGCTTCAGAGCCCAGGAGCGCACGAACACGCGGCCCTCGACCACCACTGCCCATATGCCAATGAAGCGGTGTGGTTGTTTCCCGGCGCGAAGGCCCAAGATCTGACCGTCACGAATGGTGGTGACGACATCGCGTGAGAATCGCCGCACTGCGCTCATGATCGCCGTACGCTCGCGGGGGCGCGATTACATCATGTGGGCGTCCGCCCAACCGGACCGAGCCGCCGGTGCCTCGAAGGAGATGCCACAACTCCGCGGCGGCCGCGATGCCGAAACCGATCGGCAGGGCGATGATCAGGCTCGTCCAATTACCGTGCTCGCCGAACACGGGACCGCCCGCGCGTCGGCCTGGGGCGGCGGCCCGCGCCCCGCCAATCGCCAGGAGCACATCAAGCGAGAGTCGGACGGACGGCCCCAGGTGCCGAAGGGCCAGTGTGCCGCCCCAGACCGCCCACGAGGGCACGTACGAGGGTCGCACGGTGGATCCGCGCGAGCTCGACCGGTCCGGCTGCTGCTTGGCTGGAGCGCCGTCGACATCGCTCCTCCCGCGGAAAGAGATGGCAGGCGCTCAGCCGTGCGGCGCAAGCCACGCGCGATATGATGACTTAGCCTGCCTTCGTGGCCGCGCGGCGCGCCTGCGCGAGATAGGCCGGCTCCAGCTGCATCAAGCTCGCCAGCTTGCGAACCAGGTGCGTTTCGTGATCACTGAGCCGGCCGTCAGCCAAAATGACACCCCACATCACCTCCGCGAGCACCATTTTCTGCCCCAGATCGTACTCGGCCGCGATCAGACGAGTGAACTGGAAGTGGTCCAGCGACTCTGCACGCTCCGCCTCCGCGAGTCGGAGCAGTTCGGCACCTATAGTGGCATCCAGCCCGAAATGGTGCACGAGCGTGCGCTCGATGTGCTCCCGCTCCTCGGCGCTGAACTCGCCGTCGGCGTGCGCCAGCTCGAGCAGCAGCGCGCAGGCCGCGAGCTGGACCCGGCTAGGGGCGGCCGGCCCCGCGCCAACTGGCGTCTCCGGGGCCCCGGTGAGCCGCTCGCGGACAAAACGACGGATGCCCTCCAGCATTCTCGTGCTCCCGATCCCTTTGATGCAAAATGGCTGATTCATGCCAATGGCTGACCTGACGTGGTCGGGCGTTTTCATCTACTGCCGTGGCATGCGGACCTCGCGCGGACGCAGGCTTTGCTTGCCATGTCGGACAACGACGCGGGCATTCTGGCCGATCGGGAAGCCATGGAGCACCGGCTCAACGCGTGCGAACATCGCTTCGGCATCCGGTCCAAAGAAGAACATGCCGGTTTCCTCAGGACCTTGCCACAGGCCTCGGTAGCTGTTGTCACCAGCTGCGGCGCCGAGCGCTGCGACCACCGCCTCGAAATCGAGGTCGGCATAGACCTCGTCGGGCAGGCTGGTGCCGTCCAAGTAGATCGCCAGGCATTGCAGCTTGCCGAAGTCGCGCAACACTCGGCCATCCGACGCCTGGATGAGCTCGGAACCCTGCGGTGCACCCGCTTGCTCGAGTGCCTCCGCGACAATCCGCAGTGCCTCATCGATATTGGCGAGTTCGATCTCGACATCCGCGTGAGTAATGCCCCCCAGCTCGTTGAGCTGGGAGCCTCCGCCGGTCACGCGGCCGATCCCCATCTTCTCGAGGGTAGCTTGAAGCGGATCCTCGTAGCGATCGCCCCGGTCGATGGGCTCGATATGCTCGTACACGCGAGCGAGAATCAGGTGCGGGAAATCCACGGTAGCTCCGGGATGAAGAGCGGCGATTCGTCAGCTAGGGTTGCGCTGCGCGGGTCGGCACACCAAAGCAATGGGAGTAACCGTCGTCGTCCGTCAGCAAGAACTCGGTTTGTCCGTAGTCTCGGTCCACGAGCTCTGATACCGTGTACCCGAGCCGTATCAACCGCTGCCCGGTCCCATGGATGTCGGCCGGGGTCCAGTAGAGCCGGATGCCTTCATAATTATCCGGTGTCACTGGCGACCCGGCCCGCTGATTCAGCATGAAATACAACTGGCTGTTGCGCAGCATACAGCAAACCAGCCGACCCTCTGCTCTCATTTCTGATTCCATGCTGAAGCCAAGACCGTCGACCCACAGGCGGAGGGTCTTCTCCAAGTCCGCGCTCGGAATCACCGGGATGCAGGATCGGAGACTCATGGCTCTCTCCTTACACCTACCAGTTGACCTCGAGCGTCATCTTGGTCGCCCCTTCGGCTTCGGCCCACCGCGTAATCGCCTCGATGTCGTCCAAGTCACGGACGAACTCTTCCGAAATGGGGTCGATGTGGTTGGCGTTCCGTTCATAGGAAGCCAGAATGACGCGCATCTCCGGCGCTCCAGCATGCACCGCTGCACGTAATCTCACCGCGGCCTCGCGCAGCTCCTGGGGGCTCACCCAGGCTACGTCCTCGTCCTCCCAGCCGTCGGTCTTGAACGTCAGGATCGCCTCCGCCTTCAGACGTCCGATGGCATCGGAAACGGCAGCGTCGTCCTCCCGCTCGGCCATCCAGTTGCCCCATGCGCGGTCGTCATTGTAGAAGCCGGGCTGGGCCTCGACTTGGTCATCGGTCATACCAGGCCAGTAGGCAACTACAGACGCGCCCATGTGATACCTCGTGATGTCTTCGCATGTGACCACGAAAGTTAGGCGGTGCCGCCACCCGGAGCTGCGACCGCGATCGCCTCGACCGAGAACAGAAGACCGCGCGGCAGCTGCACCAGCGGAGTCGAGCGGGCCGGCGGAGCGGTCGGGAAGTATTCCGCATAGAGCCCATTCAGGGCATCAAAAGCGTCGGGCAGGGCGAGGAAGCAGGTGGTCTTGACGACCTGACCCAGCCCGCTCCCAGCGTCTTCCAGGATGGCGCGGAGGTTTTCAAAGGCCTGACGGGCTTGGAGCTCGAACGTGGGGCCGACTATGCCCCCGGTAGCCGGGTCGATCCCAGCCTGGCCCGCGACAAAGATCAGATCACCGACGCGTACGGCCTGAGAGTAGGGGCCGCGCCGAGGTATGCGCGGACTTTCAAGGACTGCGTGTAACTGCTCCAAGCGTGCCTCCCGTGGTTGGGTATCGTTCCGAAGCGCGCTAGGAACCTCTGCCCGAGAGGCCTTCCGCGCCAGACCGGCCAGTCGGCTGCATGCGCGGTTAAGCGGGTATGCTGCAGGCTCACCTTACCCGCAGAGGATGCGCCGCGGGCGCCATGCCGCCCGGAACCCACCGGCCGCCACATCATTCGAGCCAAAACGCAGGGTCACTGTGCCTTCCAATGAGCTATCGGGACGTGCCGGCCGGAGCTCTATCTCACCCGTGGCCGCAACCTCACAGGAGTCGGCAATGCAGCGCGCTCCCGTGGCCATCTCGGGGTCCGCCGGCCACCGGTACGCCTTCCCAGTGATCTCGGCGTCCCTCGGGTAAATGGCCAGTCGGAGCTGAGGTCGTGTACTTTCCGGCGCGTTCGTCGGGACCGTGGTAAGTACGATCTCGACCGCACGCCCATCCCAAGGGGCACAGTCCGGCGAGGCATACGCGTACGCGTACCCATTTGGCGGCCCCGGGACGGGCGCAAAGCCAGAACCGGATCCGCAGCCACCGCTCAGGAGGACCATCGGTAGGACGGTGGCAACTGCTGGCTTCAGCTTCACCGCTCACCCCGCACCACCCTGAGCTCCCGCCGCCGCCGCACCGGCTCCGCCGCCGGCCCCGCGACTTTGACCTCCACCACGTACGCCCCAGGCTTGAGCCGGCCGAGCTGCAGGGTGCGGTGCGAGCGGAGCAATACCCCCTCGGCCCGCTCCTCGAACCCCAGGGTGACCACCGGCCTCGGCTCCAGGCGCCCATCGCCCTTCAGGCGATACACCGCGATCTGGTGCCGGTACGCCGTCCCGGGCACGGTGCCGCTCGCCTCGTAGTACAGCTCCACCTCGCTGCCCTCGAGGAAGAGCTTGAATGGCGTAAGCAGCACGGTGTCGGCCGGGGTCGGGAGCCACCGCGCGCTCGCCGCGCGGATGCCGAGCGCGAGGTCGCTCAACCCGAGCCCCGGTCCCGGCCCCTCGACTCGCACCGTGTCGCGAGGCAGGACCACGCCAGCGTCATGCCCTTGCGACAGCGCCGCCCGCCAGCTCCAGCCCCCGGCCGGCAACGGCAGCTCCACTCGGCCGATGAGATACCGCCCACGGGAGAGCGGCCGGTCCAGCCGGAACACGACGATCGTGTCCACGTTCCCCGCCGCATGCTCCAGCGCGTCGAGCGCCACCAGCCGCACCCGCACCGGATAGCTCACGCCGCCGACCTCGTGTACCGGCGTGGTCTCCGCCGCCCCGATGGCGAACACGAACTGCGCCACCGGCGCGCCATCCCGCTGGCCAATGGCCACCAGGTCGGCGTACGCGGTGAGCCGCCGGGAGAACTGGAGCTCGTAGCTGTCGGTGGTGGTGCCGTAGGCGATACTCACCCGGCCGATGCTCCGCTCCCGGGCCCGCGCCCGTGCGGCCCCGCCCGCTCCCCAGTTGAGCATGCGCCCATAGACGGGCGAGAGCGACTGCCGGGAGAGCAGCAGCTGGTCCACCGGCGCTTCGCTGGCTCCCCGCATGTCGAGGACGCTCTCCACCAGGCGGTAGTCGTACAGGTCGCCGCCCGCGCCGCTGTCGTAGCCGGCGGTGAAGTGAAAGAGCAGGTCGCCGTCGGCCCGCGCGTAACGCCACGATTCGTTGGGCATCAGCCCGAAGACGAAGGGGCGGTGGCGCTCGCCGGGCTCGCCATGACGAACGTAGATGATGCCACGGTCGTCCAGCTCCTCGCTGCCCGATCGGTAGGCGTCCCGGTCGCCGTAGAAGCGCCGGGTGGTGGTGAGCGCGAAGTGACGGCTCGCATAGAGCAGCCGCCGGTAGTGCTCGCGCAGCCGCTCGCCACTGGCGCGGAGCTCCAGCCGGTCCCGCTCGGTCCAGAAGTCGCGAAGGAACTCGACCCGCGCCGCACCCCGACTCCGATCGAAGCCGGCCAGCTCCGTCTTGGTGGCGATCGGCACCAGGTCCGCGCGATAGCCCGCCACCGCCGCGACATCGTCCAGGGCGGCGCCCTCATAGTAGGCCTGCTCACCATCCGCGCCGTCGGCGGCCAGTCGAGTGCGGGCGAGCTCCAGCAGCGCCAACGCAGGCGATCTGCCGGCCGCCGCCAACGCGCGCCGGAACACGGTGGCCGCGTCGCCCATCCGGCCCGCGGCGCGCTCCATCCGACCCCACGCCAGCAGCACCGTGGCGCTGGCGCTCGGCGGGGCTCCCGCGCGGCGGAGCGCATCGCACGCGGAGGCGTACAGCGCCGTGTCGCGGAGACCGAGCGTCAGGCTGGCGAGCGCCAGCGCGGCAGGGTCGAAGCTCGAGTCGGCGTCGAGCGCTCGACGCTGATCAGCGGCCGCCCGCGCCAGAGTCCGCACGCCCACCCGGTTGCCCAGCGCCAGCGGGTCGGACTGCTCCCAGGCCGCGCGCCGGGCCTCGGCCAATCCGAGCGCGTGCCAGGCGAGGGGCCAGTCGGGCCGGCGCGCGGTGAGCTTACGAAACAGGTCGATCGCATCGCCGAAATCGCGATCGGCACCGAGCTCGGCCAGGCGGAACGCCAGCAGTCCGGCCCGGAGCCGGTCGGTGTCACCGTTCGATGTCGAGGAGGAGTGCAGCCGATGCTGATAGTCGCGAAGCGAGGTGGTGTCGTCGACCCGCGAGAGGGAATCGCGGAACCGCTGGAGAGCGAGGCGATCGCCCGGGGCCTGGCCGAGCACGCGCGCGGCGTGCAAGACGAGAACCAGGATGGCGGCGCTGCCCCGGATCACGGCTACACTCCCTTCTCCTCCAGCAGACGGAGAAACTCGTCGGCGGACGTGAGGGCGGCCAATCGGTTGGGTACGTCCGGCTCCTTGGCCAGCTGGGCAATCTTGCCGAGCACCGGAAGGTATTGGTTGGAGATCTCCAGCGGAGGTGCCACGATCAGAAAGAAGTGGAACACCGGCCGGCTGTCGATGGCATCGAAGTCCACGCCTTCCTTGCGGTGGCCATACGCCAGCCTGAGACGGCTCACGACGAGGGAGCGGCAGTGGGGGATGGCGATGCCGCGGCCGACTCCCGTCGAGCCGAGGCTCTCTCGCCGCTGGAGCATCCGGAGGAGCGTCTCGGTGGCCCGTTCGTCGAGCCGGAGCAACGCCACCAGCTCCGCGAGGATCTGGTCCTTGGTGCTTCCCTCGAGCCCGGTCGAGATGGCATCGGGACTGAAGAATTCGCTGAGCCGCATAGGATGGCGGGGCCGAAGGTGGCTCGAGGTCGTGCGGCAGCAGAGGCCAGCGGCAACCTAATCCGCACGCGAAAGCGTGTCAAAGCCGGAGCCGCAGGACGGTCGGAGGAAGCAGCACGGCGGGATCCGCCACGTGTCCGTCCTCGCCGAACCGCTCCCACTGGCTGTTGGCGACATAATACAAGTCGTGACCCACCACGACGCCCAGCGTGGGCTCGGCGTACCGCGGGTGGGCCCGCTCGAGCACTTCGCCGGCCGTGACGCTGTCGCCCGCCGGCGAGAGGGTGAGACGCACCACGCGGTGCGGTATCACGCCGTTCTGGATTCCGACGAGACGGCCGCCGATCAGGTAGAGCCCATCGATGCCCAGCGCCAGCACACTGTCCCGGGTAGGGAGCAGGGACATCGCGCCTGAGGCCATGTCGATCCGGAGGATACCACGGGAGTAGTCGGCCACATACATTGTGCGCTCGTCCGGCGTCAACACCAGGCCTTGGGCCGCCAGGAGGAGCGGGGAAGAGACAAAGCGCTGGATGGTGTCGCCGCTCGCGCGCACCCGATAGATGGCCGGGGATCGGCTGTCCGCGGCGTACACGTTCCCAGCGCGGTCGATCGTCAGGTCGCCGAGTACGTGGAACGCGTCATCCGCCGGCAGCAGAAAGCGGCCGGTCAGTCGTCCCGAAGCGAGATCGTACCGGAAGATCCCGGAGCGGCCACTGTCGGAGGGAACGAACCCGGCCATCTGTGGCATCACTGCCGTCGCCACCCAGAGCGCCCGGCGAACCGGATCGACCTTCATGCCGAGCGGCGCCCAGAGGCTGTCGCGACCCTCGGGAACGAAGTCGCCGATCCGCCCGCGGCGGTCGACCCGAACGATCTTCCGGTGATGCACGCTGCCCAGATAGAACGCCTTCTCCTGCGGATCGTAGGCGATTCCCTCGGTGAGCAGATCTCGCTCCGGAAGGGAGAATGCCACCGTGCTCCGCTCCAGCGGCGCTTCGTTCCGGGCCAGCCGCTGCCGCACATGCTGGAAGCCCTGTGTGCTCCGGAGCGCGGCGAGATCGGAGTCGGCCGCCACGTCGGCCGCGTAGCCGAGTCCGGCGAAGCGGTCGAGCATGGCCAATGCGGCCGCCGTGTCCCCGGTGAGCGCGTAGGCACAGGCGAGGTTGTATATCGCACCACCGTGCGCAGGGCGGAGCCGCTCCGCCTCCCTGGCGTGGGTGAGGAACGCCCGGTAGTCGTGCGTCTGGTAGGCCCGCGCCGCTTCCTGGGCGGCGCGGCGGGAATCGAGCACCGGATCGGTTTGGGCGGTGGCCTGAAACGGCAGGAGCAGACTGAGGGTTTCAGCAGGGCAAGGCGGTGGGAAGGACCGGAAGGACGGGAAGGGCGGTAAGGAGGGAAAGAACGGGAAGGTGATCTGGAGGAACTAGACATTTTAATCCTCGTAGCTGGTATATGTCCTTCCCACCGCTCCGGTCCTTACCATCGTTACCGTCCTGACCGCCCTTCCCGCCCTTCCCGCCTCGCCCTCTCCGTCCTACGCGCCCCGCGCCGCCCGAGTTCCAATCTGGACCCCGCGTTCCATTGCCCCCCGCCGAGCGGCCAAGTATTTTGTCGCCATGCAGTTGCCCTACTCCTCCACGGTCGATTGCCCGCTGCTCCTGGCCCCGATGGCCGGAGTGTCCGAGGCACCCTTTCGCCAGATCTGCCGGGCGATGGGCGCCGACGTCGTGCTCTCCGAGTTCCTCTCCTCCGAGGCGATCCGCCGGCGGATCCGCAACACCCTCGAGGGCGCCGAGTTCGAGGAGGTCGAGCGGCCGATCGGGATCCAGATCTACGGCGCCAATCCCGAGGGCATGGCGGAGGCCGCCGGCCTGATCACCGAGCACTATCGCCCCGAGTTCATCGACATCAACTTCGGCTGCCCGGTCAAGAAGGTGGTCCAGCGGAACGGCGGCTCCGGCTGCCTCCGCGACATGGATCTGGTCGAGCGGATCATCCGCGCGGTCATCGGCGCCACCCACCTGCCGGTCACGGTCAAGACCCGGAGCGGCTGGAGCGAGGAGGAGCGCGACCCGGTGGGGATCGCCCTCCGGATGCAGGACGCGGGCGCCCGCGCGTTCACCCTGCACGCCCGGACCCGGACCCAGATGTTCTCCGGCCAGGCCAATTGGGACGAGATCGCCCGGGTGGTCGAGGCGCTGGAGATCCCGGTGATCGGCAACGGGGACCTGCAGACGGCGGACGACATCCTCCGGATGCGCGAGCACACCGGCTGCGCGGGTATCATGGTCGGTCGCGGCGCGTTCGGGAATCCGTGGCTGTTCCGCGATGGACGGGCGCGCCTGGCGGGCCAGCCCGCGCCGCCGCCTCCGCAGGCCGCCGAGCGCTTCCGGGTGGCCCTGGAGCACGCCCGGCTCGCCATCCGGCTGCAAGGCGACACCCGGAAGACGGTCGTCGAGTTCCGCAAGCACCTCGGCTGGTACACCAAGGGTCTCCACGGATCCGGCGAGCTGCGCCAGCGTCTCTTCCGGATCGAGTCGATCGCGGAGGCGGAAGCGATCTTCCTGGAATATCTCGAGCCGGTTGCCGCGGTGGCGTGAGAGCCGAGCAGCTCGAGGCCCTGCTCGCCGACGTCGCCGCCGGCCGCCTCGCCCCTCCCGCGGCGCTGGACCGCCTGCGCCACCTTCCCTTCGAAGAGCTTCCCTTCGCTCGCGTCGATCACCATCGTGCCCTGCGTCAGGGCCAGCCTGAAGTCGTCTTCTGCGAGGGCAAGCGGGTCGACCAGGTGGTGGCCATCTGCGAGCGGCTCGAAGCCGCCAGCGGCTCTTTCCTCGGCACCCGCGCATCGGAGGAGCTGGCTGCCGCACTGCAGGCGCGCTTTCCCCGGATGGTGTGGAACGAGATCGCGCGGACGGTGCACCTGGCCGGGCCGCCCGTGCCGGCCGTGCCGCCGTCGACCGGAACCATCCTGGTGGTCTCAGCGGGTACCAGCGACATGCCGGTCGCGGAGGAGGCCGCGGTGGTGGCCGACGCATTCGGCAATCGGGTCGAGCGCCTCATGGATGTCGGCGTCGCCGGCCTGCATCGCCTGCTTGCCGCGGGCGACCAGTTGAAACAGGCCCGCGTCGTCATCGTCGTCGCTGGTATGGAGGGCGCGCTGCCCAGCGTCGTCGGTGGGCTGGTGGCGGTGCCGGTGATCGCGGTGCCCACCAGCATCGGGTACGGCGCCTCGTTCAGCGGGCTCGCCGCACTGCTCGGGATGCTCAACTCCTGCGCCGCTGGAGTGACCGTGGTCAATATCGACAACGGTTTCGGCGCCGCGGCGGCGGCCAGCCGGATCTGCCACGGATGACCATGCGGACGGTGGTGCGCCGGGCCGAGCCCGCGTTCGTCTGGGAGGACGTGGTCGACCCGACCGCCGAAGAGTTGAACCAGCTGGCCCGGCAGTACGGACTGCAGCCCACCTCGGTGAACGACTGCCTCGATCCCGAGCACCTGCCGAAGTTCGAGCAGTTGGAGGGTTACGCGTTCGCCATCATCCGGGTGTTCGATGAGCGCTCCAGCCGGAGCTGCACCACGGTGCAGGAGCTCACTCGGAAGATCGCCATCTTCTATGGGACGGGATTCCTGCTCACCGTGCACCGGCGGGAGCAGGCCTGGCTCACGGCGCTGGTGGACCGGATCGGGCACGAGCACCAGCACAAACCGCCGGGGCAGGGAAACGAAGGCTTGCAGGCGTATCTACTCACCCAGCTCTTGAATGCCGCGCTGGACACCTATCTGCATCCCTTGGAGCTGGTCGAAGCGCGCATCGACGCGTTCGAGGAGGACGTCTTCTCCGGCGGCGACAGGGCCAAGCAGAGCTTCGCGGCCGGCCTCCGCGAGATCCACGTGCTGAAGCGCCAGGTGACCCTGATCAAGCGGCTGCTCTGGCGGACGGTCGACGTGGTGCAGCGGATGACCCCGCTCTCGGGCAAGCACGTCTCGCTCTTCCGGGACGTCCAGGAGAATCTGGAGAGCTTCCATTTCTACGTCGACGAGATGCTGGACGACGCCAACACCCTGCTCAGTATCCAGCTCTCGCTGGCCTCGCATCGGACGGGTGAGGTGATGCGGGTGTTGACCGTGTTCTCGGTCTTCTTTCTGCCGCTCACGTTCGTCGTCGGCGTCTACGGCATGAACTTCGACTTCATGCCGGAGCTGCACTCCCGCTGGGGCTACCCGGTCGTGCTGGCCGCGATGGGCCTGGTGACAGTCGCGATCTATCTCTGGTTCCGCCGCAACGGGTGGCTCCGGGAGTGAGCGTAATCGGGCTGCTCCTGGCCGCCGCCGCCGGAGGCGCCGTGGGGTGGCTGTCCGCCCGCCGCCGGGGAGCGGTCCAGACGGCCGCCGGCGTGGGGCCGCACCTCCTGCCCGATCCCGCCCTCGAGTGGCTCCGCCGGTCCTACGGCGCGCTGGGCGTCTGGGTGGCCGAGCTGGACCCGCAGGAGAAGGAGCCGCACGCGGAGCGGATCGTGGACTCCGAACGGCTCTCGGTGGCGCAGATCGTCGCGGTGGACCGCCGTCTGGAGCGCGCGCGCGACCAGGAACAGAGTGGCGCCGAGCGCCTGGACAGCGGCACCCTGGTGTTCCACGCGGCCACCGGCACGGCGGTGGCACTGCTGCTGCCCACGGCCTTCGATGCACGCCGGCTGGACCTGGTCGAGGCCGACCTGAAACGCCTGCTCGACGGTACCCGCCGCCGTCCGCAGATCGTGGCCCTGGCCCAGGCGCAGACACAGGAGGCCTCGCTCGAGTCCACCGGAAGCGTGGGGCTCCGCCTGGCCTATCAGTTGGAGCGGGCGCTCGACGCGCAGGTCATCGTGGCCGCCACCGATCCCCTGGGCGCACCCATGGCCGGCACCCTGGGCTCGCTCCCGCCGCTCCCCCAGGTCCGGGTGGTGGGCGTCTCCGGCCGCGGTGACCGGCGGCTGCTCGACATGGTGGTGCCCGAGATCTCCGACCTCGCGCGGGTGGCCCGCGGCGAGGTCCCCCAGCTCACCATGGAGGGCGACCCCCTGGGCGGCGTCGTGGCCGACCGCCGGCAGCGCCACGGAATCGTCATGTTGCTGCCGATCCTGGTAGGCGACGTGGCGTTCGGCGCCGTGGCCATCTGGCCGCCCGGCGGGCGCGAACCTACCGGAGCGGCGCTCGCCGAGCTGATGGAGGCCGTGGCGAACGCGGGTCCACGGCTGGCCCGGGCAGTCGAGGGGGACAAGCGAACAGCGGAAGCGGCGTCCGACCGGCTCACCGGTCTGGCTAACCGGCGCAGGTTCGACGAGCTGATCGCCCAGGCCGAGCCGCGGGGTCCACGCGAGGGTGCGCTGGTGTACGCCGACCTGGATCGCTTCAAGCTGCTGAACGACACCCTGGGCCACCCCGCGGGCGACGCCGCGCTGATCCACTTCGCGAGAATCATCCAGGGGCAGATCCGTTCCGGTGACGTCCCCGCCCGCATCGGCGGGGAGGAGTTCGCCGTCTGGCTTCCCAAGTCGGACCTGGAAACCGGGGCCCGGATCGCCGAGCGGATTCGGATCAAGCTGGGCACGACCCCCTGGGATTGGCGCGGGCGTTCCTGGCCGCTCAGCGCCTCGTTCGGGGTGGCTGCCTGTCCCGAGACGGGGCGGAGCGTTCCAAGCTTGCCGGGGCAGGCCGACGCAGCCCTGTACGTGGCCAAGAACAGCGGCAGGAACCGAGTGGAAAAAGCCGGGAAATAGGCCCTTGCGGATACCCCGCCCGGCTACCAGAAGGCCCTGGGTCCGGCTATATTCAGCACTCCCGAGGGGGCGACTGGCTTCGACGGGTTTGTTGAAGGAATGGCAGCGTGCCCAGGTCCAGAGTCCTGGTAAAACCGTCTGGAACGTTTCAACTGCCAATACTGAACTGGCACTGGCCGCGTAAGCTGAGCTAACGCTCGCTTGACGCGCCTTCGGCTGGTGGAGCCCGCCCGGAGCGCCGCCTGTCGAATCGCAAACCCGGGCTGGCCGAACGCGTCGCTCCGGCGCGGACGGTGAGATCTTTCAGGAGATAGACCAAGGGGAGGTCGGTTCGGCACCGCCCCGCGGCCACGGTAGCAAGCCGAGCCTACGCACGTAGACGCAATTCTGGACGCTTATTCGGACCAGGGTTCGATTCCCTGCGCCTCCATCGACAATCGACAACGGCGGGTCCGCCTTCTCGGGCGGGCCCGCCGTTTGTTTGCGGCTCTCCCTCGCTGCGTTGAACCGGGATGGGGCCGTGGGTATGATGGGTCGTGAACATCTCGACCACCGCCGATGGCGCCGCCACTGTCGTCAACCTCGCCGGCCGTCTGGACGGCGAGGCCGCGCTTCAGGTGGCCGACACGCTCGAGCGCCTGCTCCGCGAAGGGCGCCGGTCGGTGGTGCTGGACATGAGCGACGTGAGCTACCTGAGCTCGCCCGGGACTCAGGCGTTGCAGCAGGCCCACCAGGACTATGCGTCCGCCCGGGGCGAGCTCCGGGTGATGTCGCCCTCACCGGTGGCAGCCGCGGCGCTCACGCGGGCCGATCTTCTTCCGAAACTGCTGGTCCAGTCCGCACCCGCTGATGTCTCCTCGCCCTCCAGCCAGCTCAGCGAGCACACCCGCGACGACTGGCGCTCGCCAACCGCGGTGGCGCCCCGGGGCGTGTTCGAAGTCTCATCGCGGGAGCCCTGGGCGCAACTCTCCTGCGAGGTGCACGGGCGCGCCGACGCAGGCGTCCGCGGGTGGATCGAGTCTACCGACTACGGCACCTTCGAGTTCCCGGAGAATTCCTTTGGCCTCGGCATCGGCGCGCTGGGGGAAGGGAAGACCGAGGCCGGCCCGCGGCTGGGCGAGATCGTGGCCGCGGGCGGCGCGGTCGCGCATCTGCCCACGCTGGGGACGCAGGTGCCGGACTTCGACGTGGGACTCGGCGGGCGCGCGCCCAAGACCCTGCTGGTGTCGGGGCTCATCTGCCGGGGCGGATTCTCCGTGCTGCAGCGCTTCTCCAGCCCCTCCGAGACCGAGCCCGTCCCGCTCTCGGAGATCGCCGGCGCCACGCTCGACGACACCGGTCAGGAGACCGCCGGACTCGTGATGGTGGCCGAGGCGGCGGGACTGGTGGGTGCCTGGCTTCGCCACAGCCCAGGCACGATTCTCTCCCGCGTGCGGCTCGACGTACAGGGCGTGCGCGACTGGCTCGGCACCACGCCGCAGCCGACCCACCAGGGCACCACTGTTCTCGTGGCGGGTGTGGTCTCCCGGCGGCCGGACCAGATCCTGGCGCCCCGGCTCCGGCCGGTCGCGGCCGGAAGCGACGTGTTCGGCCACTTCCACGCCGTGGTCTTCACCTACCGGCCGGTGCCGCAGCGGACCGTGGTCCTTCGTGCCCTGGTCACCCGGCTCTACGCCCAGCAGCGCGTGCGCGGCGTGCTGCACCTCCTGGGCGATGACCGTGGCGCCGCCGGCTCGGGCCAGAGCACCTTCCGTCGCGGTCTCTGCTGGGTCGGCCCGATCACCCGGGTGACCACCGCGTGAACCTGCTCATCGGCACGCTGTCGATGGGCTTCCTCCTCTCGCTGCTCACCCTGGGCGTGTTCATCACCTTTCGGGTGATGGGACGGCTCGACCTCACGACCGACGGGTCGTTCGGGCTGGGCGGTGCCGTTGCCGCGGCGCTGCTGAGTGCCGGGGTGCACCCGGTCCTGGCCACGGTCGCCGCGGCGGCGGCCGGCTGGCTGGCCGGCGCGACCACCGGGCTCATGTACGTCGTGTTCGGCATCGACACGCTGCTGGGCGGAATCCTGGTGACGACCGCGCTGTACACCATCCAGCTCCGGATCATGGGCAGCGGCAATCTCTCCCTCGGCTCGGCGTACACGCTTCCCGATGTGGCCGAGTCGGCGTGGCACGCCCTCCATCTGCCGGAGACGGTCGAGATCGGCGGGACCAGCCTCGGGGCGGGGCTGTTCTCCTCGCTCGCGGTGTTCGTGGTATTCGTGCTGTTCAGCATCTGGGTGCTCGCCCGCTTTCTACGCACGGACCTGGGACTCGCCATGCGCGCCGCCGGAGGAAATGCGCAGGCGTCGCGCGCGCTGGGTATCCACACCGGGATCATGGTGACGCTGGGACTGCTGCTCGCCAACGGGCTGGTGGCTCTGGCCGGTGCGCTCTTCGCGCAGTACCAGGGCTTCGCCAACATCTCGATGGGGATCGGGATCATCGTGACGGCGCTCGCCTGCCTGGTGCTGGGCGAGGGGCTGCTGGGCCGACGCGGTCTCCGGCGACAGATCGCCGGCACGCTTGCCGGGACTGTCGTGTTCCGGCTGCTGGTAGCGGGCGCGCTGGTGGCGGGGCTTCCGTCCGACACGCTCAAGCTGGGGACCGCGGTGTTCGTCCTGGGCGCGCTGGTGGTGCCGGCGGTCGTCGGCCGACTGCGCCGCCGACGAGCCGAGCGGGTGGCGGAGGGCGGATGACGGCGCCCGCACTGGTGGTGCAGCATCTGCATCACACCTTTTTTCCCGGCACTCCCACCGAGCAGCGGGCGCTCCAGGGCGTGGACCTCACCATGGAGCAGCGGGACTTCGTCGTCGTGATCGGCGGCAACGGCTCGGGAAAGTCGACCCTGCTCAACGCCATTGCCGGAGCGCTGCAGACCGACCGGGGAAGGGTGGAGCTCGCCGGCCAGGACGCGACCCGATGGCCGGAGTGGCGTCGTGCCGCGCTGGTGGGCCGGGTGTTCCAGAATCCGGTGACCGGCAGCATCCCCCAGCTCACAGTGGCCGAGAACCTGGCGGTGGCTGCCAAGCGCGGCCGGCGCCGCGGCGTGTTGCGGGGCGCGCTGGCCCGAAGCCGCCGGCGCGACCTGGCGGCGCGGGTGCGTGAGCTCGGCGTCGGCCTGGAGGATCGCCTCGACATGCCCGTCGGCACACTCTCCGGCGGGCAGCGCCAGGCCCTCACCCTGCTGATGGCGACGCTGGTTCGGCCCGAGATCCTCCTGCTGGACGAGCACACTTCCGCACTTGACCCGCGAAGCTCCGAGCAGGTGGTGCAGCTGACCGATCAGATCATCCGGAAGGAAGGGCTCACCACGTTGATGGTGACCCACTCGCTGCAGCAGGCCGTGGCGCTCGGTGACCGGCTCGTGCTCATGCACCAGGGCCGTATCGTCCAGAGCATCGGAGGCGCCCGGAAGCGCCAGCTCAGGGTCGAGGAGCTGCTGGACAGCTTCGAGCGGCTTCGGAGCGCCGAACTGGTGGACGAGTCGACGGCCGACATGCTGCGGCGGCTGTACCTCTGAGCCGGCGAACGGGCCGACTCCCTCCCTCCTCCGGCGAGCATTGGCTGAAGCGAGCAAAATCCTCGGTAGTCCGCACTGCGGGCGGGCGGAATCGGTTCTGGCGCGCCGGGGGGCGTGGGGGTCAGATTCCAAGCCTGAAACAGGCTAGACAACGGTGTTTCTTGTTCAATGTTGTGCTGTAAGCCATTATTTATGTGGTATTTGAGGCTTGCGATCTCAGGTGATATGTCTGCCATTCAAACCCAGTGAGAGAAGCCATGAACGCCACCCGGACCGCACCTGCTGCCGCCACCACGGTTGCCTCCACCGAGCGCATTCGAGCGCAGTTCCCCGCTCTCCAACGGCGCCACGGTGGCCACCCGGTGGCCTACTTCGATGGGCCCGGCGGCACCCAGGTCCCGAGCGCCGTGGCCGATGCCATGGCCGACTACCTGCTCCATCACAACGCCAATACCCACTGGCACTATCCCACCTCCCAAGAGACCGACGCCATGATCACGTCGGCCCGCGCGGCACTGGCCGATCTGCTCGGAGCTGACCCCACGGAAGTGGCATTCGGCGCCAACATGACGACGCTCACCTTTCACCTGGCGCGGGCGCTCGGCCGCGGGTGGGGGCCCACCGACGAGGTGGTCGTGACCGAGCTCGATCATCACGCGAACGTGGCGCCGTGGCGGGCGCTCGAGCGCGAGCGGGGCGTCACCATCCGCAGCGTGCCGATGGTGCCCGGCACGGGGCAGCTCGATTGGACGGCCTTCGAGCGGGCGCTCGGCCCGCGCACCAGGCTGGTGGCCGTGGGAGCGGCATCGAACGCGCTCGGCACCATCACTGACGTGGCTCGAGCGGCGGAGCTGGCACGGGCCGCCGGGGCGATGAGCTTTGTCGATGCGGTGCACTACGCCCCCCATCAGCTGGTCGACGTCCGGGTTCTCCAGTGCGACTTCCTGGCGTGCTCGGCCTACAAGTTCTACGGGCCCCACCTCGGCATTCTGTATGGGCGAAAGCATCGGCTCGAGCGGCTGCAGGTGCCCAAGCTCGATCCGGCCCCGGAGACGGCTCCTGAACGGATGGAGACTGGCACGCAGAATCACGAAGGGATCGCGGGGGCCGCGGCGGCCGTGGAGTTCCTCGGCTCGCTTGCAGAGGGTGGAACCAGGCGGGAGCGTTTGGTGGGGAGCTTCGGCGAGCTGCACGCCCGGGGACAGGCGCTGTTGCAGCGGCTCTGGCACGGGCTCGCGGCCGTGCCGGGAGTGATGTTGTACGGGCCTCCGCCGGGTCAGCCACGCACGCCCACCGTGGCGTTCACCGTTGCTGGTCGAAGCTCGGAGGAAGTGGCCGTCGCGTTGGCCGGAGACGGTGTGTTCGTCTCCACCGGTGACTTCTATGCGACGACGGTGGTGGCGCGACTGGGGCTGACCGCACAAGGTCTGGTACGCGCCGGCTGCGCCTGCTACACCACGGAGGAAGAGGTCGACCGGCTCGTCGCGGGCGTCGAGAGGCTGGTCAGATAGCCCAGATCGGGCCGGCTCATGCCTGCGCGATCGGAATCCGGATCCGGGTCCTCTCCCATTCCAGCACCAGACCGGCGCCCCCGGCGCCGGGCGCCGCCCGGATGGTGAAGGTCTCGATAGGCGTCTTGACTTGCTCGACAGGGACGGTGCCGCGCCCGACCTCCTGCGCCTTGACCGCGGGCGTGTAGTTGCTCTCCTCACCCCACTGCGACGTCGACCGGTTCACGATCACCTGCCACTCCTTAGCGCCCGGGACGGTGTAGAGCGAATACTTCCCCGGCGGCACTTTGATGCCGGCCACCGTGATCGGCACGGGCGTGAAGAAGATGGTCGGCTCGTTCGCCCCGGTGCGCCAGAGCTTTCCGAACGGCACGTTCTCTCCTCCGATCATCACCCGCCCACGGGAGGAGGGTCGTCCATAGCACAGTTTCACGGGCTGCTGGGCAACCTGGAAGGTGAGCGAGTCGAGCGGGCTCTTCCGGCCCTCTGCCGGGGTGGTCTTCGGATGGAGCACCTGGCAGGCGGTGTCCACCGCGACCGGTGCGAACGGCCGCATCGGAGCCGGTGTAGCGCCGGCTAACGAAGCGATGGTGAGAAGGGTGACCAATGGCATCGTCGGCATCCTGCGAATGGAGAGTCAAGGAAGCAGCGCATCACGCGCCTGGAGGGCCAGCGCGAGCGCGCGGTTGGGGTCCTCCGCCAGACAGTTGAGATGCCCCATCTTTCGCCCGGGTCGCGGCGCGGCCTTGCCGTAGAGATGGAGCCGCACGCCTGGCCGGCGGAACGCCTCCTCCCAGCGGGGAGTGCCGCCCATCCAGAGATCGCCTAGCAGGTTGATCATCGCCACCGGACTCAGCAGCCGCGGCTCCTCCAATGGAAGCCCGCAGAGTGTCCGGAGCTGGAGCTCGAACTGATCGATCGAGCATGCATCGATGGTGTAGTGTCCGCTGTTGTGGGGCCGAGGCGCCATCTCGTTCACCAGCAGGCGCCCGCCGTTGGCCACGAACATCTCGACGCCGAGCACCCCGCTGTAGTCCATCCGCTGCGCCACCGCGCAGGCGAGCTCCCGCGCCTCCCGCGCCAGCCGCGCGGAGACGCGCGCCGGGACCACCGTGGTCTCCAGGATACCATCCCGGTGCCGATTCTCTCCCACCGGAAACGCGACCGCAACGCCATCGCCTCCCCGCGCCAGCACCACCGATAGCTCGGTCTCGAGCACCACCCGCTCCTCCAGCACGCAGGCGACACCACCCAGTTGGGCGAACGCCCGCGCCGCATCCTCCGGCTTCTCGACCAGGGCTTGTCCCTTGCCGTCATAGCCGAACCGGCTGGCTTTGAGCAGCGCCGGGGTTCCCACCAGCTCCAGCGCAGCGGGGAGCTCGGCCGCGTTTCGCACGGGCTGGTAGCGCGCGGTGGCGAAGCCTTCGCGCTCGAGAAAGCCTTTCTCCTCGATCCGATCCTGCGCGATGGCGACTGTCCGCTCGGATGGACGGACCACGCAGGTCCGCCCCAGCTCTCGAAGCGTCGCGGCCGGCACGTTCTCGAACTCGGTCGTCACCGCGGCGCAGCTCGCCGCCAACTCGGCGAGCGCCGCTTCGTCCGTGTACGCGGCCATGATCTGCCGGTCCGCCACCTGGCCGGCGGGGCTCTGGGGATCCGGATCGAGCACCACCACCCGGTATCCCATGGTGCGGGCCTGAAGCACGAACATCCGGCCGAGCTGGCCGCCGCCGAGCACTCCGACAGTTGCGCCGGGCAGGATCACGCCGGATCCGGCAGCTTGAGCTCCAGTACGCGGGCCGTCTGCGTCCGGCGGAATTCCGCCAGCCGCGCCGCGAGCGCCGGGTCGCTCAGCGCCAGCACCGCCACGGCGTACAGTCCCGCGTTGTGCGACCCCGCCACTCCGACCGCGAACGTCGCGACCGGAATGCCGGCGGGCATCTGGACGATGGAGAGCAGCGAGTCGAGTCCCTGAAGGTGTTTCGAAGGCACCGGCACACCGAGCACGGGCAAGGTGGTCTTGGCCGCGAGCATGCCCGGCAGGTGGGCCGACCCGCCCGCCCCGGCGATGATGCAGCGGAGACCACGTCCCGCGGCTTCCTCCGCATACTGGAAGAGCAGGTCCGGCGTCCGGTGAGCGGACACCACCCGCCGCTCGTGGGGAACGTCGAACTCCCTGAGCCGGGTCGCGGCATGCTGCATCACCTCCCAGTCGGAGTCGCTTCCCATGACGATGCCGACGATGGGCTGAGTCATTGGATCCTCGTGATCGGTTGGTGCGGGCCGCCGCGGCTCGGCAGGCAGCAATTAAGGCTCGCCACGATGCCCATGGCAAGCGCGGTGTCAGGCCTCATTGATCGGGGCCGGCGCCGGCCCTAGCTTGACGCATCTTTCTCTGTGAGGTGCGGGATGCCACACCGGCGCGCTACTGATCGTGGACACGAGGCGACGCTGGACCTGACCGAGCCGGAGCGGCTGATCCAGGCCACGCTCGCGCATCGGCCGGTCACGTTTCGATATCAAGGACTGATGCGGACAGTCGAGCCGCACCTGGTGGGGATTCACGAAGCCGGAGAGCCGGTCCTGGTGGCGTATCAGTCGGAGGGGCCCAGCCGGAGCGGAGACCTTCCGGGGTGGCGCACGTTCATCCTGACGGAGGTCGAGGACGTCGTGGTGTCCGACGGCCAGTTTCCGGGCGCGCGGCCGGGCTTCAATCCGGGCTCGCATCCCATGCTGCTGATCCTGGCCAGAGCCTGACGCCAGGCCACCGGTCGATCGGGTCAGACCGTGGCGCGGGTGCGGTCCATCGTGCCCCGGGTGGCCAGCGCCGCCTGGGCCGCGGCCAGCCGAGCGATCGGCACCCGGAACGGTGAGCAGCTGACGTAGTTCATCCCCAGCTTGTCGCAGAAGGCCACGGCCGCTGGCTCGCCGCCGTGCTCGCCGCAGATGCCCAGCTTGAGGTCGCGGCGGGTACGCCGGCCCAGCTCGCACGCCATCTGGATCAGCTTGCCGACGCCCGCTTCGTCCAGGATCTGAAACGGATCGTCCTCCACCACGCCGTGCTCCAGGTAATACGGCAGGAAATGGCCCGCGTCGTCCCGGGAGAGTCCCCAGGTGGTCTGGGTCAGGTCGTTGGTGCCGAAGGAGAAGAACTGCGCCTCACGGGCCAGCTCGTCGGCCGTGAGGGCGGCGCGGGGCAGCTCGATCATGGTGCCGAGCAGGAACGGGACGGTGATCTGCCGCTCGCGGAACACCTCCTCCGCCACCTGCCGTACGATGAGCGCCTGCTTGCGGAACTCCACCACGCTGGCGGTGAGGGGGATCATCACCTCGGGATAGACCCGTCCCTTCCGCGCCGCCACGGTGCACGCCGCCTCGAAGATGGCGCGGACCTGCATGGCGGTGATCTCGGGATAGATGATGCCTAGCCGGCAGCCCCGGAGCCCCAGCATCGGGTTCACCTCGTGCAGCCGGTCGATCACTGACTGCAAGGCCCCGCGCTCCAGCTTGAGCTCCCGGGCGAGCGCCTCGATCTCCTCCGGCTCCTTGGGCAGGAACTCGTGCAGCGGCGGGTCGAGCAGCCGGATGGTGACCGGAAAGCCCTCCATCGCGCGGAAGATGGCCTCGAAGTCGGAGCGCTGCATCGGGAGCAGCTTGGCCAGCGCGCGCTCGCGACCCCGCTGGTCCTGCGCCACGATCATCTCCCGCATGGCGCTCAGCCGGTCGCCATCGAAGAACATGTGCTCGGTCCGGCAGAGGCCGATTCCTTCGGCGCCGAAGTCCCGGCCGCGGTGCGCATCGGCCGGCGTATCGGCGTTCACCCGGACCCGGAGCTGGCCGATCCGGTCGGCCCACTCCATCAGCCGGAGGAAGTCGCCGCTCAACTCGGAGGTGACCAGCGCGGCCTGCCCGGCGAACACCTGTCCGGTGCCGCCGTTCACCGTGATCCATTCGCCTTCGGCGACCTGCCGGCCGTTGACCGAGAAGCGGCCTGCTTTCTCGTCCACCTCGAGCGCCTGCGCGCCGGCCACGCAGGGCTTGCCCATCCCTCGCGCCACCACCGCGGCATGCGACGTCATCCCGCCCCGCGCCGTGAGCACCGCCTTGGCCATCACCATGCCGTGGAAGTCTTCGGGCGACGTCTCCCGCCGCACCAGGATCACCGGGTGGCCGCCCCGCCCGAGCTTCTCGGCGCGGTCGGCGTCGAACACCACCGTGCCGCAGGCGGCGCCGGGGGAGGCGGGAAGCCCGGTGGTGAGCAGGTCGAGCTTGCTGTGCGGATCGATCGTGGGATGGAGCAGCTGGTTCAGGTCGTTGGGCGGAATACGCGCCACCGCCTCTTCCTCCGAGATCAGCTCTTCGTCCACCATGTCGCACGCCACTCGCACCGCCGCGTGGCCCGAGCGCTGGCCGCGCCGGGTCTGCAGCATGTAGAGCTTGCCGCGCTCGATGGTGAACTCCATGTCCTGCACGTCGCGGAAGTGACGCTCGAGGGTGCGGGCGACCCGGTCCAGCTCCTGGTACGACGCCGGCAGCTGGTCCTTCAGCGTGGCGATCGGCAGCGGCGTCCGGCTGCCCGAGACCACGTCCTCGCCTTGTGCATTGAGCAGGTACTCACCGTAGAGCGCCCGGACCCCGGTGGACGGGTCCCGGCTGAAAGCGACACCGGTGCCCGAGTCCTCGCCCAGGTTGCCGTAGACCATCGCCACCACGTTGACGGCGGTGCCCATGCTGTCGGGAATGTCGTGCAGCTTCCGGTAGTCGATGGCCCGCCGGGTGTTCCAGCTTTCGAACACCGCCGCGATGGCACCCCAGAGCTGGTCCAGCGCGTTGCTGGGGAAGTCGCGCCCGGCCTCGGCGCGGACGTGGTCCTTGAACCGGCGCACGAGCGCCTGCATCTCCTCGACCGGCAGATCGATGTCTCGCTCCGCACCGCAGCCGCGGCGCTGCTCCTCCAGCATGTGCTCGAACGGCTGCTTGGGAAGATCGAACACCACCGTGCCGTACATCTGGACGAACCGCCGATAGGAATCCCAGGCGAACGTCGGGTTGCGGCTCTGTCGGGTGAGTCCTTCCACCGTGACGTCGTTGAGCCCGAGGTTGAGGATGGTCTCCATCATCCCGGGCATGGAGACGGCGGCGCCCGAACGCACCGACACCAGCAGCGGGTTGTCGCCATCGCCGAAATGCTTCCCCGTGGCGGCTTCGACCCGCTGCAGCGCGTTCTCCACCTGGTGCTGAAGGCGCTTGGGGAACTGCTGATTTTCGAGATAGTGTAGGCAGATCGAGCTGGCGATGGTGAAGCCGGGCGGGACGGGGATGCCGATGGTCGTCATCTCGGCCAGGCCGGCTCCCTTGCCGCCCAGCACGTCCTTCATGGCGGCGGTCCCGTCGGCCCGGCCCTGGCCGAAGGAGTAGACCAGCGGCTGGCTGTAGGGGCCGCTCATGCCGGCGTCGCCACCAGCGGGGAGGCGTGGCGAAGCTGCACCAGATCACCCGGAATCGGCGTCGGATAGTCGCCGGAGAAGCAGGCATGGCAATAGCCGGTCTCGCTGCCGGCCGCGCGGAGCATGCCGTCCAGCGAGAGGTACCCCAGCGAATCCACCCCGAGAAACTCCTGGATCTCCTCGATCGAGTGGGTCGCGGCGATCAGCTCTTCCCGGGTGGGCGTGTCGATGCCGTAGAGGCACGGGCCAGTGATCGGTGGCGAGCCCAGGCGGAGATGAACTTCGCGCGCCCCCGCGGCGCGGATCATCTGGACCAGGCTCTTGCTGGTATTCCCCCGGACCAGGCTGTCGTCCACCACCACCACCGACTTGCCCTGGATGACCTCCCGCACCGGGTTGAACTTGATCTTCACCTTGGCCACCCGATGGTCCTGGGTCGGGTTGATGAAGGTCCGGCCCACGTAGTGGTTGCGGATGAGTCCGTACTCCAGCTTGATGCCCGCCGCCTCGGAGAACCCGAGCGCCATGGCATTCGAGCTGTCGGGGACGCTGAACACCACCTCGCCTCGCGGCGCGGGCTGTTCCCGGGCGAGCTGCCGCCCGATCTCCCGGCGCACCCGGTCGACCGATTCGCCGAAGATGGTGCTGTCCGGCCGGGCGAAGTAGACCAGCTCGAAGACACACCGGCTCACCGGACGAGGGGCCAGCCGGGGCAGCTCGGTTACCCGGCCGTCCTCGATGCGAATGAACTCTCCCGGCTGGAGCTCGCAGGTAACGTTGGCGCCGAGCAGGTCCAGCGCGCAGGTCTCCGAAGCGAGCACCATCCCGCTGCCCAGCCGGCCGAGCACCAGGGGACGGAACCCGCGGCTGTCGACCACGGCGTACAGCGTGCGGCCCACGGCGATGATCAGGCTGTAGGCCCCGTCCACCTGCTCCAGCGCCTCGCGGATCTGCCCTTCCACCGTGTCGGCGTCCGAGCGGGCGATCAGGTGCACCAGCACCTCGGTGTCCGAGCTGGTGGTGAAGATGGCCCCGCGTTCCACCAGCTCGCGCTTGATCTCGGCGGCGTTCACGATGTTGCCGTTGTGCGCGATGGCCAGCGGGCCGCAGCGGGTGTTGACGCTGCAGGGCTGCGCGTTGGCCAGAACCGTGCTCCCGGTGGTGGAGTAGCGGGTGTGACCCACCGCGACGTCTCCCGGCAGGGTAGCCAGGACGGCCTCATCGAACGTCTCTGACACCAGGCCCATTCCCCGATGTGCCCGCGCCGCTCCCTTCATGTCCACGGCCACCATCCCCGCGCTCTCCTGCCCCCGGTGCTGCAGGGCATAGAGTCCGAGGTAGGTGAGCCGGGCCGCGTCGGGGATTCCGGAAACGCCGATGATGCCGCACATCTTACTCTCCAGCCGAGCGATCGACGTCGGGATGCTGCATCCGCCGTGGGATCGCCGTGAAATAAGTCCGCCGTAATGCCGAGATATCCCAGGTGAACAGGCGGGCACCTGCCCGAAGTTCCAGCGAGGAGGCCGCCTGCTCTACCCGGCCCGCGCGGAGAGCGGGCACCTGATGGTCCCGGCAAAGGGCCAGGAGCGCCTCGACCCGGTCCGGGGCGCAGGAGATCACTGCGCGGGCGCCGTCCTCCCCATAGAGCAGGGCGTCCGGCTGAATACCGGGGGCATGGTCGGTGAGATCGAGCGCCACGCCGAATCCCTCTCCGGCGTAGGGCCCGCCCATCGCGGCCTCCGCGAGCGCCACGAGGAGCCCGCCCTCCGAGCAGTCGTGCGCTGAGCGGAGGAGTTGGCGGCCGGCAGCCGCCACCAGCAGATCCTGCAGCCTGCGCTCGGCCGCGAGGTCCACTGGCGCGGGTTGGCCACCGATGAAGTTCCGCACCTCGGCCCAGTAGGCAGAGCCGCCGAGCTGCCCACGGGTGGCACCCAGGATCAGCACCTCGTCGCCCGCGGCAGCAAAATGGCTGGGTACCCGATCGGCCACCCGCTCGAGCAGGCCGATCATCCCGATGGTCGGCGTCGGGTCGACGGCGCCGCCAGGACTCTCGTTGTAGAACGAGACGTTGCCGCCGGTCACCGGCGTCCCGAACGCGACGCACGCCTCGGAGATGCCCCGGCAGGCTTCGCGGAACTGGAAGAACACGTCCGCCTTCTCCGGATTCCCGAAGTTGAGGCAGTCGGTGATCCCCAGTGGCCTGGCCCCGGTACAGGCGATGTTCCGCGCCGCCTCCGCGACGGCGGCCTTCCCGCCCTCGTACGGATCGAGCGCGACCACGCGGTTGTTGCAGTCCACGGTGACGGCGATCCCGAAGCCAGTGCCGGCAACCCGGAGGACGCCGGCGTCTCCTCCCGGGCCGAGCACGGTGGAGGCCTGCACGGTGGAGTCGAACTGCTCGTACACCCAGCGTTTGCTCGCGAGGCTGGGCGAATCGAGGAGCAGCATCAGCGCGTCCTCGATGTCTGCCTTGGGAGGCAGGTTCGGTCCGGCGGACCGGCGGGCTCGTGCGGCGCCGCTTTCCTCCGCCTCGGGATGATAGATGGGGCAGTCCTCGACCAGGCGCTGCCCCGGAACGGCCGCAACGACGATATCGCCGTGGCGGACCCGGAAGATCCCGTCGTCGGTCACCCGGCCGATCGGCGTGGCGCTGAGCTCCCACTTGGCGCAGACGGCCTGGATCTCCTCCATCCGCCGCGGCTCGGCCACGACCAGCATCCGCTCCTGGGATTCGGACAGCAGGATCTCGTACGGCGTCATCCCCGGCTCGCGAGTGGGCACCAGTGCGGTGTCGATCTCGACCCCGACCCCGCCGCGCGCCGCCATCTCCGCGCTGGAGCTGGTGAGCCCGGCCGCGCCCATGTCCTGGATGGCGACGATCAGCCCCGAGGTGATCAGCTCGAGGCTGGCCTCCAGCAGGAGCTTCTCGGTGAACGGATCGCCCACCTGGACCTGGGGCCGGCGGGCCTCGCTCTTCTCCGAGAGCTCCTCCGACGCGAAGCTCGCGCCGTGGATGCCGTCCCGGCCGGTGCGTGCTCCGACGCAGAGCAGCACATTGCCGACCCCGTGCGCGGCGGCCCGGATCAGGTCGGATTCCCGGAGCAGGCCGACGCACATGGCGTTCACCAGCGGGTTGCCGGTGTACCCCGGCGCGAAGCCGACCTCGCCGCCGAGCGTGGGAACGCCGACGCAGTTGCCGTAGTCGCCCACCCCGCGTACCACGCCGGCGAACAGGTAGCGGTTGTGTGGCTGATCCAGCGGGCCGAACCGGAGGCTGTTGAGCACCGCCACGGGCCGGGCGCCCATGGTGAACACATCGCGCAGGATGCCGCCGACGCCGGTGGCGGCACCCTGGTACGGCTCCACTGCGGACGGGTGATTGTGGGATTCGATCTTGAACGCGACCGCCCACCCGTCCGGCAGCCGGAGCACGCCGGCGTTCTCGCCCGGCCCCTGAACCACCTGGGGACCACTGGTCGGAAAGGTCTTGAGCACAGGCCGGGAATGCTTGTAGCTGCAGTGCTCGGACCAGAGGGCCGAGAAGATTCCCAGCTCGGTCAGGGTCGGCGTGCGGCCCAGCAGCTCCAGCATCCGGCCGTACTCCAGCTGGTTGAGGTTGTGCTCGCGCACCACCTCGGGCGTGATCGGCCGCTCGCCCGGGAAGGCGGCTGCTTCGGTCGATCCCGCCGCGACGGCACCGGTCACGGATGCCGCCGCGCGGATTTGCGGATACTGACGAACGCATCGGTCAGGACCCGGGTGAGCAGCGCGGGGCGGTCCTCGTGCGCGATCTGCTCGACCTCACCGGCGTCCAGCCACATTCCGCCGCAGTGGGGGCAGCTCTCGATCTGCACCCCGTGGTACTCGCTGGTCACCAGGTCGTACCCATCCTTGGGACACTTCATGAAATGGCTGTGCCGCTCCAGCTCCCGCGCCGCCGCGCGGGCGAGCTCTCGCTCCCGCTCGCGCAGCTCGGCGTCCTTCTTGACGAAATACTCCTCTTCGTTACGGCTGGGTTTGTCGTTGCTCATCTGCTGGGCATGCTCAGGGTGAAGGATGACCCGGGCTGCCACGCGGCCATCGAGGTGAAGAACTCCAGGCCGTCGGGCAGCCCCTGCATCGGGTCGGTGATGCGCTCCGGGTGCGGCATGATGCCCACCACCGTGCCGTCGGCATTGCAGATGCCGGCGATGTGATTGGCGGAGCCATTGGGGTTGGGTTGCAGCGGCGAACCTTCGGTGGCTGGCACGTAGCGCAGCACCACCCGGCCCTCCGCCTCCAGCATGCGCAGCGTGTCTTCCGCCGCCACGAACCGGCCGTCGCCGTGCGCCACGGGCAGGCGGAGACGGGCCTTCGTGGCGTAGGCGGAAGTGAAGACGGTCGCGGTGCGCTCCACGATCATGTCCACCGGCTTGGAGACGAAGGTCAGCCCGGCGTTCCGCATGAGCGCGCCGGGCAGCAGGTGGGCCTCGCACAGGATCTGGAATCCGTTGCAGATCCCCAGCACCGGTCCGCCTCCGGCGGCGTGGCGCTGCACTGCCTGCATCACCGGGCTGAACCGGGCGATGGCGCCGCTGCGCAAGTAGTCGCCGTAGCTGAAGCCGCCCGGAAGGAGCACCAGGTCGGCCCCGTGCAAGTGAGTATCCCGGTGCCAGACGAAGTACGCCTCGGTGCCGGCCTGCTCGGCGGCCCGCAGGGTGTCGAAGTCACAGTTGCTGCCGGGAAAGCGAACCACCGCGACCTTGAGCATCAGACCTCCTCCACCTGGAGCAGGTAGTCCTCGGTCACCGGATTGGCCAACAGCTTGTCGCACATCTGGCGGACCCGCGCCTCCGCCTGCGCGCGGGTGGGTGCTGCCACCTCGAGCTCGATGGCGCGTCCGATCCGGACACCGTCTGCCTCCGGAAAGCCCAGCGCCGCGAGCGCGTGCTCGACGGCCTGCCCCTGCGGGTCGAGCAGTCCGGTTCTGGGCATCACCCGCACGTGCACACGAAAGCTCATCGGTCCTCGGAAGGTTTGCGCCGGTCGGCCCAACCCGCTCGCCGCTCGCGCGGCGAGCCGCCGGCCTGCTGTTCGGTCCGCTCCTGGGGCTCGGTCGCGTCCTCCGGGCCGAGCTGCGTCTCCGGCCGTTCCATCAGCCCCAGCACGGTGGCGCGGGAGATGCCGAACACCATGTAGAAGAGCCCCAACGGAAAGAGAAAATACTCGGGTCGGACGAGGCCGCCGATCAGGATCACCAGGTGCACCACCAGGCCGAAGATTCCCTTGGCGCTCCGCACCCCGATGGCCGGGAACTTGGGGTACTTCACGTTGCTGACCATGAGCAGCGCCAGCAGGAGCACCAGCACCACCAGGCCCTGATGCTGCAGGTCGAGATAGGCGATCGACGCGCGGTACCATTCGGTCTGACTGAATGGATAATAGACGGCGAGGGTCATGCCCGCCGCAGGCGACGGCATTCCGGTGAACCAGCCGGTGGACGGCTTTCCGGCGGAGACCACGTTGAAGCGGGCCAGCCGGAGTGCCACCGAGGTCACGTAGATGTACGAGAGGATCCAGGAGAAGCGGCCCGCGCTCGCGAAGTCGAGGAAATAGATCAGTAGGGCGGGCGCGACCCCGAACGAGATCACGTCGACCAGCGAGTCCAGCTCGGCCCCGAACCGGGACCCGGTGTTGGAGAGCCGGGCCACCCGGCCGTCCAGCATGTCCAGAATCCCGGCGAAGACGATAAACCAGCCGGCCCAGCGGAAGTTGCCGTTGAAGGCGGAGACGATGGCCCAGAACCCGAAAAACAGGTTTCCCAGGGTAAAGGCGCTGGGCATGACCACCACCACTTGCCGCATGGTGGGGCGCCTCATGCGCTCCCGTCGGGGGATCAGCTCCATTCGGCCACCACTGTCACCCCCACCCGCGTGGTCTCCCCGACGTGCACCAGCAGCCGGGTTCCCTGCGGGAGGAAAAGGTCCACTCGCGAGCCGAAGCGGATCATCCCCATCCGCTGGCCCTGCCGGACCGGCGTCCCGACCTGGTGGTCGGTGACGATCCGCCGCGCCACCAGTCCCGCGATCTGCCGCACCAGCACCTTGCCGCGCGGCGTGTCCAGTCCGATCGACGCCTGCTCGTTCGCCAGACTCGACTTCTCCGCCGCTGCGTGCCCGAAGCTACCCGCATTGTAGTGCCGGTACGCGACGCTCCCGTCGACCGGATAGCGGTTCACGTGGCAGTCGAACACGTTCATGAAGATCGAGATCCGCGCGGCGCGGCCGCGCATGAACGCCGGCTCGTCGACCTCCACCACGCTCACCACCTTGCCATCCGCCGGCGCCACGATGAGGCGCTCGCCGCGGGCCCATTCGCGCTCGGGATCGCGGAAGAAGGCGACGACCCACACCGCCAGGAGCAGCCAGGCGATCGCTCCGAGCCACCAGGCGAGCGTACCTGCACGCGCCGCCGCGAACAGCAGCGCGAGTGCGACAACCCAGGCACCGAGGATGAACCACCGGCCCTCCGGGGCCGTGCGGATCATGCCTCGTCCTCGAGGTCGCGCCCGGTGAGCAGGCGAAACGCCTCGAGGTAGCGGCGGCTGGTGGCGTCGACCACGTCGGCCGGGAGCGGCGGCGGGGGAGCCTCGCCGTTCCAACGACCTTCGGTCCTCAACCCCGCGAGGTAGTCGCGCAGCGGCTGCTTGTCGAAGCTCGGCTGGCTCCGGCCCGGCTGGTAGCGATCGGCCGGCCAGAAGCGGGAGGAGTCCGGCGTCAGCACCTCGTCGATCAGCCGGAGCGTGCCGCCCGAGTCGGTCCCGAACTCGAACTTGGTGTCCGCGATGATGATCCCGCGCTCCGCGGCGTAATCTCGTCCCGCGCGGTAGACCGCGAAGCTCGCGTCGCGAAGGCGGGCGGCAAGCTCGGCGCCCAGGCTCGTGGCCACGGCGCCGAAGGTCACGTTCTCGTCGTGTCCGGTCTCCGCCTTGGTGGCCGGGGAGAAGAGCGGCGGCTCCAACCGGGCGCTCTCGATTAGTCCCGGCGCCAGCGTCTCACCGGCCAGGGTTCCCGATTTCCGGTACTCGGCCCAGGCGGAGCCGGAGAGGTAGCCCCGCACCACGCACTCGAAGGGCAGCGGGACGGTGCGCCGCACCAGCATCGCGCGGCCCGCCAGCTCCGCGGCGTGCCCGGCCAGCGCGGGGATCCGCTGGAGGATCCGCTGGGTGCTCGCGGTGAAAAAGTGTGACGGCACCACTCCGGAGAGGCGCTCGAACCAGAAGGCGCTGATCTGGGTGAGCACGGCGCCCTTCCTCGGAATCGCTTCGCGCATCACCACGTCGAACGCGCTCACCCGGTCGCTCGCGACCATCAGGAGATGCTCGGCATCCACCTCGTACACCTCGCGAACCTTGCCGCGGCGAAGCAGCGGGAGCGGCAGCCGGCTTTCCGCCAGGACGGTCATACCCGCACCTCCGCAGTCTCGGCTTCCGCGGCGAGCGGACGCGCCCGGCGGAGCAGGGGATCCAGATACTCGTCCAGAAATTCGCCCACTTGCTGGGCGGCCCTGCCGGTGTAGTTGGCGGGATCGAGCTCCGCGCGCAGCGCCGCGGCCGGTACCGAGCGAAAGGCCGGATCGGCCGCGAGCCGGTCGAGCAGGTCGTTGGGGGCGCCCCGGCTGACCGCCTCGGCGACGGCGAGGCTGTGCTGGCGGATGACCTCGTGCAGCGCCTGCCGGTCGCCGCCGCCGGCCACGCCGAGCATGAGCCAGCGCTCGGTGGCCATGAACGGCATCTGCTCGGCCACGTGGCGGCGAATCACGTCTTCTCTGAGCTCCAGCCCCGCCGCGATGTTGGTGGCCAGGATCAGGATGGCGTCGGCCGCGAGAAACGCCTCGGGCAGGGTGAGCCGGCGGTTGGCGCTGTCGTCGAGGCTCCGCTCCAGCCACTGGCTCGCGGCGGTGTGGGCGGCGTTGGCCTGGAGCGAGATGACGAACCGGGCCAGCCCGCTGATGCGCTCCGCCCGCATCGGGTTGCGCTTGTACGCCATCGCGCTGGAGCCGACCTGCTCCGACTCGAACGGCTCCAGCAGCTCGCCCTCGTGCTGCAGCAACCGGAGATCGCCCGCCATCTTCCCCGCCGACTGGGCGATCCCGCTCAGCCCATCGAGCACCATGCTGTCGGCCTTGCGGGAGTAGGTCTGGCCGGTGACGGCGAACTGCTCCCGGAAGCCCAGCTTCCGGGTGACCCGCCGCTCCAGCTCGCGGACCTTCTCGTGGTCGCCCTGGAACAGCTCCAGGAACGATGCCTGCGTCCCCGTGGTGCCCTGGCACCCGCGGAATCTCAGTGTCTCCAGCCGCTGGATTACTTCCTCCACGTCCAGGGCGAAGTCCTGCATCCAGAGCGTGGTGCGCTTGCCGACCGTGGTGAGCTGCGCCGGCTGAAAGTGGGTGTACGCGAGGCAGGGCATGGCCGCCGTACGCCGGGCGAATCCTTCGAGGGCCGACAGCACCGCGAGGAGCCGGCCGAGCAGCAGGCGGAGCCCTTCGCGCATGACGATCAGGTCGGCGTTGTCGGTGACGAACGCGCTGGTGGCACCCAGATGCAGGAAGGCGCGCGCCTTCGGCGCCTGCTCACCGAAGGCGTGGATGTGCGCCATTACGTCGTGGCGGAAGCGGCGCTCGTACCGCGCCGCCGCGGCCAGGTCGGCGGTGTCGAGCTGCGCCCGCATCTGCTCGAGCGCCTCCTCGGGTACATCCAGACCCAGCTCCCGCTCCGCTTCAGCCAGCGCGAGCCAGAGCCGGCGCCAGAGACCAATCCGATGGGGCTCGCCCCACAGCGTCTGCATCGCCGGGGAGGCGTAGCGAGTGCCGAGTGGAGAGCGCCAGCGATCGTCGGTCATCGGAAAGCCAGGTCGGTGAAGGTGATCTGACCGTCCCGCTCGAAGTAGACCCGGATCGGCTCGCCCGAGCGCGCGGTGAGCAGCTGTTCGACCTGGGATCCATTCCGCACCGCGGTGCGGTTGATCGCCACGATCACGTCGCCGGGCTGCAGGCCGGTGGCCTGGCTCACCTCCGGCGAGATCTTGAAGATGAGCGCGCCGCGCTCGCTCCGGATCCCCCGCTCGGCCTGGACCGAGGGTGTGACCGTGATCAGCTGGAGATCGTGCAGAACCGTCACCTTCTTCGCGGTCACCGTGGGCACGTCGCGAGTGACGATCCGTCGCTGACTGGTGTCCCGGCCGCTCCGCACGGTGAGATCGACCGCGTCGCCCACGTGCAGATCGAGCTTGACCGCCTCCCAATCGAGGTAGTTGCGGAGCCGCCGCCCATTGGCCTGCACCAGCACGTCGCCGGTGCGTAGCCCCGCGCGTGCCGCGGGCCCGTCGGGCGTCACGCCCGCGACCTCCACGCCGCCCTGGCTCTTCCAATTCCGCATGGCCGCGGCACCTGGGATATCCAGGCCGACCCAGGCGCGGCGGACCGCGCCGTTGCGGATGATCTCGTCGGCCACTCGGAGGGCGCGCTCGATCGGAATGGCGAACCCGAGCCCCACCGAGCCGCCGCTGTTGCTGAAGATGGAGGAGTTGATGCCGACCACCTCGCCCAACGCGTTGGTGAGCGGGCCGCCGGAGTTGCCCGGGTTGATGGCCGCGTCGGTCTGAATCATGTCCAGGTAGAGGCCGGTCTGCTCTTGATTCGGCAGGATATTGCGGCCGGTGGCGCTCACCACGCCCACGGTGACGGTCGGCTCCGCATTCCCCAGCAGGTAGGCGTAGGGATTGCCGAGTGCCACCACCCATTCGCCGATCATGAGATCGGTGCTGCGCCCCGTGGTGACCACCGGGAGTCCCTGGCGGTCGACCCGAAGCACCGCGATATCCGTGAGCGGGTCTTCGCCCAGCACCTTGGCGCGGACGTCGCTGCCGTCGGTCAGCGTCACCACCACCTGGTCGGCGTTGGCGACCACGTGCTGATTGGTGAGAATGATGCCGTTCGGTCGGATCACGAATCCGGTGCCGTAGCCCTGCACCACCCGCGCGCCCTCGGGCACGAAGAAGAAATCCCAGGGCGAGCTGGGTGGCGCCTGCTGGTGCGAGGTGACGTTGATCGACACCACGGCACCTGCGGCCCGCTCGACCGCGGCGACCAGGGCGGTTCGCCGGGAGCTGGCCACCGCCGCCTGCGTATCCGCCCGGATGGCGGTGGCCTGGGCCGCCGATGTCGTGGTGTGAAGGGGAGCCGGCCTGCTGGCCGCGGGCGCCGCTGCCGGTCGCTCGCGGCAGCCGGCGAGCAGGAGAATCAGGACGACCGCGCCGCTACGACTCATGCGCCACGGCCTGCGATTCCGCATTGAGCTCGGCGAACAGCTCGGGAGGATACGTGGCGGCGACGAAATAGAGACCCTGGGGCGGCGCCGGAGGACTGGTCTCCTGGTTGTCCCCTCGCGCCAGCAGACCGGCGATGTCCTCCGCCGGCCGGCGGCCGAGTCCCACGTCCACCATCGTCCCGACCAGCATGCGCACCATGTGGTGCAGGAAGCGATCGGCCTCCACGTGGAAGCTCACGCCCCGGCCCTCCGAGCGCTCGCGCCACTCCGCGAGGCCGAGCCGGCAGCGGTAGTGCGGCTTGGGGGCGCCTTTGGCGGCGAAGGCGCGGAAGTCGTGCTCGCCTGCGACCAGTCGAGCCGTGGCGCCGAGTGCATCCACATCGAGCGGCCGCCCCAAGGCCCATTCGAACGGCCGCCGAAACGGCGAGGCGGACGCCTCGTCCAGGCCGATGTCGTAACGGTAGCGTCGCGAGATGGCGCTCTTCCGGGCGTGAAAGCCCGGCTGCATGAGATGGAGGGACTCGACCCAGCAGTCGCGAGGGAGCAGTGCGTTCAGGGCTCGGCGGAGCGATCCGATGGTCCAGGTGGCCGGCGCCGAGAAGCTGACGGCGAGGCCGGAGGCGTGGACGCCGGCGTCGGTACGGCCGGCCGCGTGGGCCACCAGGCGCCGGCCGCAGAGTCGCTCCAGTACGCGCTCGAACTCGGCCTGGACCGATCGGCCGGCGGGCTGGCGCTGCCACCCGACAAACCCGGTTCCGTCGTAGTGCAGCGTGGCGAGAAAGCTCCGGCTCATCGGCCCGAAATCTAGCGCCGCGAGACCCCCCGAGCAAGCTACGCAAATGCTTGTCACGATTGACAAAAGGCCCCTTCCTCGGATACACTTTTTCGCACTCGCTCACTCCCTACCACTCCGATGGCGTAACGCATCGTGACCCAGGACGCTCCGCTGCGCTTCGCCCTTCACCAGCTGGCCCTCGGCGCCTCGCTGTCGGACGCCGCCGCCGCCGCCGCGTTCGGCGTGCTGATGCGGGGCGAGGCGAGCCCGGTGCAGACGGCCGCGCTGCTGATGGGACTCCGGGCCAAGGGCGAAACGGCGGACGAGATCGCGGGCGCGGCCACCGCGCTCCGCATCGCGATGCTGCGGCTGGAGGTGGGCGGCGGCGAGCTGCTGGTGGACACCTGCGGCACGGGCGGGGGTCGCGTGGGCACCCTGAACATCTCGACCGCCGCGGCGCTGGTGGCCGCCGGCGCCGGTGTTCCGGTGGCGAAGCACGGCAACCGGAGCTACACCTCCCGCTCCGGCTCCGCCGATGTGCTCGAGTCACTCGGCGTGCGAATCGATCTGCCGGCGGAGGCCGCGGCCCGGGTGCTGGAGCGGACCGGAATCGTCTTCCTGTTCGCTCCGATGTACCACCCGGCGATGCGTCACGTCGGACCGGTGCGGCGGGAGCTCGGGACCGGCACCATCATGAACCTGCTGGGGCCGCTGGCGAATCCCGCGGGTGCGCGACGCCAGGTCATCGGGGTCGCCGACCGCGAGCGGGCGCCGCTGGTAGCCGCGGCGCTGGCTCGTCTGGATGCGATCCACGCGCTGGTGCTGCACGCCGTGGTGGGCATGGACGAGGTGAGCCCGTCGGGACGGACTGAGGTGTGGGAAGTGCGCGAGGGACGGGTCGATCACTGGCAGATCGATCCCGCGGCGCTCGGTCTCCGCTGCGACGATCTGGATGGCCTGACAGGCGGCGAGCCCGGGGAGAACGCCGCCAGGATCGAGCGGCTGCTCCAGGGTGGCGGTGAGCCGGTCGAGCGCTGCGCGGTGCTGCTCAACGCGGCCTGCGCGCTTTACGTGTCGGGGCGCGGCTGGTCCTTGGAAGAATCCGCCGCACGCGCTGCACAGGCGCTGCACGGTGGGGCAGGAATGGAGGCCCTGCACCGGCTGAGAGCCGCAGCGCCCCGGGGCGAGAGCGAAACGCTCAGTATTTGCGGATGACTCCGACCACGACGCCCTGGATCAGGACGTCCCGCTCCTGAAAGCGCATCGGCTGCATGGAGGCGTTGGCCGGCTGAAGGCGGATCCAGCCACCCGGTTCCCGGTAGAACTTCTTCACGGTGGCTTCGCTCCCGTTGACCAGGGCGATGACCATCTCGCCGTTCTCCGCGCTCTGCTTGCCATGCACCACGACCAGATCTCCGTCCAGGATATGCTCGTCGATCATGGACGTCCCCTGGACTCGAAGCGCGTAGTTCGGCCCCCGGCGCGGCAACATCTGATCGGGAACGGCGATGGTCTCCTGGTGCATGAGCGACTCGATGGGGGTGCCCGCCGCGACCTTGCCGAGCAGGGGAATCTCACTGGCGGCCGACGTGCCACGCGGCGGCAGCACCTCGATGGAGCGGCTCTCGTTGTAGGAACGGCGGATGTAGCCCTTGCGCTCGAGATTGGTCAGATGCTCGTGTACCGTGGCGAGGGACTGGAATCCGAATCGCTCGGCGATCTCCTCGAAGCTGGGCGCGTAGGAGTGCTCCTGGATGTGTCCCTGCAGGTAGGAGAGAATTTCGCTCTGGCGCTTGGTCAGGGGCATCGGGATTCCTCCTCAGCAGCGGTCGACCGAATAGAGCCCGAATAACAGTACCCGAAGACCGGCCGAAGGACAAGATGCCCGTCACTCTGGACCAGATCCTCATCTCGACCAGGGACCAGCTCCCTGGGCTCCGCCGCCGGCGCAGCGCGCTGGAGCGGGAGGCGCGAGACGCCGCACCGCCGCCTTCGTTTGCCGGCGCGCTCCGGCGGCAGAGCGTCGCGGTGATCGCCGAGGTGAAGCGCCGGTCGCCGTCCTCAGGCACGATCCGGGATGATCTCGACCCGGGGGAGCGGGCCTCGCGTTACGCCAGACACGGCGCGGCCGCCATCTCGGTGCTGACCGACGGACCGTTCTTCGGCGGCTCGGTGGATGACCTCCGTACCGCCGCCACTCGGGCAGGTGTGCCGGTGCTCCGGAAGGACTTCATCCTGGACGAGCTGCAGATCGTGGAGGCCCGCGCGGCCGGCGCGGCGGCGGTGCTGCTGATCGTGCGTGCGCTGGAGCCGACGCGCCTCGAGCTCCTGCTCGCCACCGCGAGGGAGTACGGGCTGGATGCCTTGGTGGAGGTACATACCCCGGCGGAGCTGGAGCGGGCGCTCTCTGTCGGGGCGGGGATCCTGGGCATCAACAGCCGCGATCTGGATTCGTTCGCCATCGATACCGCGGCCGCGTGGCGCGTGATCCAGGCGGTCCCGGCCGATCGAGTTGCCGTGGCGGAGAGCGGGATGGCCTCCGTGGCCGATGTGGAGCGGGCCGCGGCGGCGGGTGCCGACGCTGTCCTGATCGGAACCGCGCTGTCGGCCGCCCTCGATCCCGACGGCCTGATGGCCGGGCTCTGCCGGATCCCGCGTCATGCGCGTTAGGGCCAAGATCTGCGGGCTCACCCGGCCGGCGGATGCCAGCGCGGCCGCCGATGCCGGCGCCTCGTTCCTGGGCGTCGTTTTTGCTGTTGGACACCGGATGGTCACCCCTGAACGGGCCGCCGAAGTGACCGCCGGTGCGAACGGGGTCCCCGTCTTCGGAGTCTACGACACCCAATCGGTCGAGGAGATTCTCCGGATCAGCCGGACCGCCGGCCTGTCCGGGGCCCAGCTGCACGGGCCCTATTCCCGTCCGGCGGCGGTCCGATTGCGGGCGGAAGGGCTGGTGGTGTGGCGGGTCGCCCGCATCGCCGCGCCCGGCGACCTGGACTCGCTTCCGGAGACGGCGAGCGATGCGGATGCCGTGCTGGTGGAGCCTCTCGTGCCGCATGCTCTGGGCGGGACGGGCGTTTCGCTGGACCTGGCCCTGGCTCGGGAGGCCCGTGCGCGGCTGGCCGGCGACACCATGGTCCTCGCCGGAGGGCTGAGCCCGGGGAGCGTGGCGCGGGCGGTGGCACTCGTTCGACCCGAGGTGGTCGATGTAAGTTCAGGGGTCGAGTACCTTCCGGGCATCAAGGACCCCGACAAAATCTCGAGTTTTCTGGAGGCGCTGTTTGGCCCTAGCCCCATCACCTGAGCGGGCGGTCGCCGGCCGGTTCGGACCATACGGCGGCCGCTACGTCCCCGAGACGCTGGTTGCCGCGCTGGACGATCTCGCGGCGCTCTACGACGGCGTGCGGGGTGACCCGGGGTTCTGGGCCGAATACGAGCAGCTGCTGACTGAATTCGTGGGGCGCCCGTCGCCGATCACCGAGGCCGTGCGGCTCGGAGCCGAGGTCGGCGCCACCCTGCTGCTCAAGCGGGAAGACCTGAATCACACCGGCGCGCACAAGATCAACAACACGATCGGGCAGGCGCTGCTCGCCGTCAGGATGGGCAAGCGGCGGATCATCGCCGAGACCGGCGCGGGCCAGCACGGTGTGGCAACGGCCACGGTGTGCGCTCGCTTCGGGCTCGAGTGCGTGGTGTACATGGGCGAGGAGGATGTGGCCCGGCAGCGACTCAACGTCTACCGGATGGAGCTGCTCGGTGCCACCGTCGTGCCCGTCGGCTCGGGCACTCGCACCCTCAAGGATGCCACCAACGAGGCGCTGCGCGACTGGGTGACCAACGTTCCCACGACCCACTACATCATCGGCTCGGTGGTCGGACCCGATCCCTACCCCCGCATGGTGCGCGACTTCCAGTCGGTGATTGGACGCGAGGCGCGGAGCCAGGTGCTGGCCCGCTACGGGCGGCTGCCCCACACCGTGGTCGCATGCGTTGGCGGCGGGTCCAACGCGATGGGGATCTTCGCCGGATTCCTGGACGACACCGGCGTGCGGCTGGTGGGCGTGGAGGCGGCGGGCGAGGGCCTCGCCTCGGGCCTGCACAGCGCCACGCTCGAGGCGGGGTCGCCCGGGGTGCTGCACGGCAGCCTGAGCTATCTGCTGCAGGACGCGGACGGGCAGGTGGCACCCGCCCACTCGGTGTCGGCCGGTCTGGACTACCCCGGGGTGGGACCGGAGCACAGCTACCTGCACGACAGCGGACGAGTGGCGTACGAGTCCGCCACCGACGCCGAAGCGCTCGATGCATTCCAGGCGGTGTGCCGGCTCGAGGGGATCATCCCCGCGCTGGAGACGGCGCATGCGTTCGCCTGGGTCCGTCGGATGGCGGGAGGCTGGCCGGCCGGTGCGCTGGTGCTGCTCTGTCTCAGCGGGCGCGGCGACAAGGACGTGGCGCACGTGGCGCAGTTGCTGAGGCCACCCGCGTGACGGCCGGCCAGCCCGCGGCGGAAGTGCTTCCCGCGTCCCAGATCTCGGAGCTGATCAACGGCCTGGTGAAGGCGCTCCGCGCGTACCACATGTATCTGCCCAACAATCCCATCTATCAGCGGGCCACGGAGAACCTGCGGTCCGCCTTCATTCCGGTCTGGGCCGCGCTGGATCAGCTGGTCCTCACGGTGGCGGAGACGGATTTCATCTGGGAAGATCAGGTGGTGTACCACCAGCTCAACAAGAGCGAGAGCCTCGCCTGGGGCCTGTTCAAGGACGGGATGCGCTCGCTCACCATCTCCCACGGCGCCGAGCTCGACGAGCTGCCCCGATTCCTGGAGACGATCAACCGCGCGCGCTTCCTCGCGGCCGATGCGGGCGACGACCTCCTCACGCTCTTATGGGAGCAGGAATTCGACCTCATCCAGTACAAGTTCATCGAGTTCTTCGGCGAGGGCGGGGGCGCGCTGCCGGAGCAGACCGGCACCTATGCGACCGCGGGCGCCGCTGACGACCAGGCCGCCAAACAACGCCACGCCCAGGCGGCCGAAGAGGCCCCTCCCCGGCCCAAGGGAGTGGTCGACCTCGACGAGTTCGATGCCACCCTCTACTTCCTGGACGAGAAGGAGATCAACCAGGTGGCCCGGGCGGTGGAGGAGGAGTACGCCCGAGACGTGCGCGGCGCGTCCCTGAACGTGCTGTTCGATCTGTTCGAGATGCAGAACGAACCCGAGATCCGGGGTGAGATCCTCAGCGCCGTCGAGCATCTCTTTCCTAATTTCCTCAACCTGGGGGACTTCCGGACCGCCGCCAGCATCCTGCGCGAGTGCGGGCAGCTGGCACAACGCATCTCGGCGCTTCGAGAGGAGCACAAGGAGCGGCTCACGGGCTTCGTCGCCAAGCTGAGCGAGGCGGCGATCGTGAGCCAGCTCCTGCAATCGCTGGACGAGGCCCCCGCGCTGGCCGGCGAAGCCCACGTGGCCGAGCTGCTGCGGGAGCTCCGCGCCTCGGCGCTGGAGCCGATCCTCACCTGGATTCCCAATCTTTCCTCCGCGCCCCTGCGCACGCTGCTCGAGGGCGTAGCCGACCGCCTGGCCGAGAGCCACCCGTCGGAAGTGTTGCGCATCCTCAAGGATCCAGAGTCGCCCGCGCTCGCGCCCGTGGTGACCCTCTGCGGTCGGCTCGGCCTGCATCAGACAGTCCCCGGGTTGGGGGAGACGGTGGTGCATCCGCTGCCCGCGGTTCGGCTCGCGAGTGTGCAGGCGCTCGCGCAACTGGCCACGCCGGCCGCCATGACCCTGATCGACAAGGCACTGGACGACGACGATCGGGGGGTTCGGTTGGCGGCCGTCCGGGTGGTGGGGAGCCGGGGATACAAGGGCGCGCAACGCCGGGTGGAGGCGATCGTGCTGGGCAAAGCGGTGAAGGAGATGGATCTCACCGAGAAGATGGCTTTCTTCGAGGCCTACGGCGCGATCGCGGGCGCTGGCGGCCTCAAGCCGCTCAGCGCCTTACTGCTGCCGCGTGGGATGTTGCGGATGAAGCAGTCATCCGAGGTCCGCGCCTGCGCCGCGATCGCGCTCGGGAAGATCCGCACCCCGGAGGCCCGCGAGCTGCTGCAGCGCGCGGCCGACGACAAGGATCCCGTAGTGCGGAACGCCGTGAACCGCGCCCTGCGGGAGACCGGAACGTGACCCAGCCGGCCGACGCCACCGCCCGCGCCGCGCCGGAGGGCCAGCTCCGCCACGGTGGTCGCGTCCTGCTGCTGGCGCTCTATACCGCGCTCCGGAGCCTCAAGCTCTACCCGGTCGAGAACGCAACCGTCCAGAAGGCGCTCGACGACCTGGACACCGCCGCGCGCGGGCTGCTGGCCGTGGAGAACGACCTCGAGCTGCGGCTGGCGGGCGACTTCATCTTCGTGAATGCCACCCGGCTCCGGCTCGAGCTCGACAACTACGCCTCCTTCAGCCACATCCTCGCCGTCCTCCGCGCCTTCGACATCGGCGCCCTCCGGATCCATTCCACCGCCAACCGCCGGGAGTGGCAGATCCTGCTGAGCCTGCTGCTCAGTCTGTCCGAACGGGGCCAGCCGGAGGAGCGCTTCGAGGAGCTCTTCGCGCGCCTGGACGCGGGGCAGGTCAAGGGGCTCGAGATCGAGCACGCCACCCAGCACGATCCCGACGCGGAGCAGGCCAAGGAGGCGGCCAAGCGGGTCTACGCCCAGGGCGTCGCGGTCACCAAGGACGTGATCACCGGTGTCCGCCTGGGACGCGCCACCAGCGTGAAGAAGGTAAAGCGCGCGGTGCAGCTCATCGTGGACCAGGTGCTCAACAACGAGACCTCGGTGGTGGGACTCACCACCATCCGCGACTATGACGAGTACACCTTCACCCACTCGGTCAACGTCTGCATCTTCTCGGTGGCGCTGGGGAAGAAGCTGGGCTTCCCCCGGATCCAGCTCTACGACCTGGGAATGACGGCGCTGCTGCACGACGTGGGCAAAGCCCGGGTGCCCGTCACCATCCTCAACAAGACCACCGGTCTGGACGAGCAGGAGTGGCGGGTAATGCAGGCCCACCCCTGGCTCGGAGCGATCACCCTCTTCGGCATGCGGGCGCACGAGGAGACTCCCTACCGGTCCATCCTGGTGGCCCACGAGCATCACATGAAGACCGACCTGAGCGGCTATCCCAAGACCATCCGGCCACGGCAA
>DATAOI010000048.1 GCA_036265815.1 Gemmatimonadales bacterium | reverse complement strand
GAAGCCCATGAAGAAGCGAGTGCCGCCCTCGACGTCGGCGATTGCGGACAGCTCGGCGAAGGACGCACCCGCGCAGAACGCACCCGCGCCCTCGCTTCGAAGCACGATCACCCGCGCCCCCGGCTCCTGGCCCAGCGCAGTGATCCGGGCCGCCAGCTCGGCGAGGCGAGTTCCCGGCAGTGAGTTGCCCTTGGGGTGCCCGAAGGTCACGCTGCCGACGCCGTCCGCTACCTCTGTGGTCACGCTGCCGGGCTCGTGCGTCGTCCGCTGGGTCACGGCTTCCCTTCCCCCTGGAGGTCCGGTACGATACAACTGGATAGAAGGTAGCGGGTGGCCCGGAGCCGCTCCAAGCGACCGCGACGCCACCCCGAACTCCAAGAGGCACGCCAAGATGTCCCTTCACCCGCCCCCGACACCGGACGAGTCCGCAGCCGCCGCCACGTTCGATGCCCGCATCGACGCCGGCGAGACGATCGAGCCCAAGGACTGGATGCCGGAGAAGTACCGTCACCAGCTGGTGCGGATGATGTCGCAGCACGCCCACTCGGAGATCGTGGGCATGCTGCCCGAGGGCAACTGGATCACCCGCGCGCCCTCCCTCCGGCGCAAGATGTGCCTGCTTGCCAAGGTCCAGGACGAAGCGGGCCACGGGCTCTACATCTACTGCGCCACCGAGACGCTGGGTGTGGCCCGCGCCGAGCTGATCGACCAGCTCCTCACCGGCAAGGCGAAGTATTCCAGCATCTTCAACTACCCGACCCTGACGTGGGCGGACATCGGGGTCATCGGCTGGTTCGTGGACGGGGCCGCGATCGTGAACCAGACCGTGCTGGCGAAAGCCTCATATGGGCCGTATGCCCGCGCCATGGTCCGGATCTGCAAGGAAGAAAACTTCCACAAGCGGCAGGGCTACGAGATCGTGGCCACCCTGGCCGACGGCACCCCCCTGCAGCGGGCCATGGTGCAGGATGCGGTGAATCGGTGGTGGTGGCCCACCCTGATGATGTTCGGCCCCAGCGACGTCAACTCGCCCAACAGCGCGGATCTGCTCCGCTGGCGGGTGAAGCGGTACAGCAACGACGAGCTCCGGCAGCGGTTCGTGGATCTGACCGTGGCCCAGGCCCAGGCGGTGAAGCTCACGCTGCCCGACCCCGAGCTCCGCTACGACGCCGAGACCAAGCATTGGGAGTTCGGCGAGATCGACTGGGCGGAATTCAAACAGGTCATCAGCGGAAACGGCCCTTGCAACCGGGAGCGCCTCGCGGCTCGGCGCGCCGCACACGACCAGGGTGCCTGGGTGCGCGAGGCGGCGGCGGCCTTCGCCGAGAAGCAGCGCCGCCGGAGTGCGGCGCCCGCGGCCTGAGGCCGGCCGCTGGAAACGGAACCCATGGCCGCCGCCAACCAGCCCGACCACGCGAGCGACCAGTGGCCGCTCTGGGAGGTGTTCACCCAGGCGAAGGACGGCGCCCCGCACGAGCATGCCGGGAGCGTGCACGCGCCGGATGCGGAGATCGCCCTGCAGAACGCGCGCGACGTCTACGCACGCCGGGGCGAGGTCGTGAGTGTCTGGGTGGTGCCTAGCGCGGCCATCGTGGCCTCGAGCCCGGAGGACCAGGGTCCCTTCTTCGATCCCGCCGACGACAAGCCTTATCGTCATCCGCAGTTCTATAAGACGCCCCGCGGCGTGCGGGTGTACTGAGGTGCGCCCGACCGACGAGGACGCAGGCGTTCCGCGGGAGGCCCTCTTCGAGTATCTCCTCCGGTTGGGTGACGATCGCCTGGTGCTGGGCCACCGGTTGTCCGAATGGTGCGGCCATGGCCCCGTTCTCGAGGAGGACATCGCCCTCTCCAACGTCGCGCTGGATCTCATCGGGCAGGCGACGCACTTCCTCCGTCTGGCCGGCCAGGTCGAGGGGCAGGGGCGCGACGAGGATGCCCTGGCCTACTTCCGCGACGCCATCGACTACCGCAACGTCAACCTGGTCGAGCTTCCCAACGGCGACTACGGCCGCACCATCGTGCGCCAGTTCCTCTTCGACGCCTGGAGCGTGCTGCTGCTGGACGGCCTCCAACGGGCGACCCACACCGAGCTCGCCGGAATCGCGGCCAAGGCCCACAAGGAAGCCCGCTATCACGTCCGCCACAGCGGCGAGTGGGTGATTCGATTGGGCGACGGCACGGAGGAGAGTCATCGGCGGGTCCAGACGGCGGTGGACGAACTCTGGCCCTACACGGGAGAGCTGTTCGCCGCCGACCAGGTGGACCGGCTGCTGGCGCGTGTGATCGCGCCGGAGCCAGCGGCGCTCGAGCCCGTGTGGCGTGAGGTCGTCATCGACGTCCTTCACCGGGCGACCCTCACGCCGCCGGCCGAAGGCTACATGCACTCCGGCGGACGCCAGGGACGGCACACCGAGCACTTGGGCCACCTGTTGGCCGAGATGCAGATCCTGGCCCGGTCGCACCCGGGGGCCAAGTGGTGAGCCCCGCGGGCGCAGGGACGGATGCCCTGTTCGGGGTGCTGCGCGGCATCCCGGATCCCGAAGTGCCGGCCCTGGACATCGTCGAGCTCGGGATCGTTCGCAGGGTGGAGTTGAGCCCCGATGGGGCCGTGACCGTGGAGGTGACGCCGACCTACTCCGGCTGTCCCGCGATGCGCATGATTGAGCAGGAGATCGTGGCCGCGCTCCACGCCAACGGCTACGACCGCGTCGAGCTCCGGACAGTGTACTCGCCGGCCTGGACCACCGACTGGCTGAGCGACTCAGCCAAGGCGAAGCTCAAGGCCTACGGCATCGCTGCTCCCGACCACACGGTCGCCGAGCAGGCGCTGGTTCCGTTGACGTCGTCGGTGCGTCGCGTCGCCTGCCCCTACTGCGGATCCTCGAACACCGAGCGCAAAAGCGAGTTCGGGTCGACGGCCTGCAAAGCCATCCATTACTGCCATCACTGCCAGCAGCCGTTCGAGGAGTTCAAGGCGATCTAGGGCCAGCCCTCGCGTTCCCCGGCTTGCCTTCCGCTACTACTGTCCCCCCCTCCTCCCCCGCCCCCGGCCCCACGTCGATCACCCAGTCACTCTGCGCCACGACCGACATGTCGTGCTCCACGACTATCACAGTATTCCCCGCCCCTACCAGCCCGTCGAGCTGCGCCACCAGCTTCTCGACGTCCGCCGCATGCAGCCCCGTCGTCGGTTCGTCCAGGATGTAGAGCGTGTCACCCCGGGCGGGGCGCTGCAGCTCCGTGGCCAGCTTGATCCGCTGCGCCTCGCCGCCGGATAGCTCCGTCGCCGGCTGGCCGAGGCGCAGGTAGCCGACTCCGACGCTCCGCAGCATCTCCAGCGACCGGCTCACCCCGGCCTCCTCCGCGAAGAACGCCGCCGCCTCGTCCACCGTCATCGCCAGCACCCCGGCGATGTTCTTTTCCTTGTGCTTCACCTCGAGCGTCCGCGCGTTGTAGCGCGACCCGTGGCACGTCGGGCACGGGGCGTAGACGCTCGGCAGGAAGAGGAGCTCGACCATCACGAAGCCCTCGCCCTCGCAGGTCTCACATCGGCCCTTGGCGACGTTGAAGGAGAACCGCCCCGCATCGTACTTCCGCGACCGAGCCTGCTTGGTCGCGGCGAAGAGCTTCCGGACACCGTCGAACAGGCCGGTGTAGGTCGCCAGGTTGGAGCGGGGCGTGCGGCCGATCGGCTTCTGGTCCACCATCACCAGCCGGCGGATGCCCTCCATCCCTTCCACGGTATGGCCGCCCGTCGGCTCGACCGGGCCGCGCTCCAGCTCCGGGGCCTCGTCCTCCGGCGACTGCACCTCGTGCCCAAGGTGCCGCTGGACCAGCTCGACAAGCGCCTGGCTCACCAGACTCGACTTGCCCGAGCCCGAGACGCCGGTCACCGTGGTGAACACGCCGAGCGGGAAGGAGACGTCCAGGTCGTGCAGGTTGTTCCGGGTGACGCCCTCGAGTCGGAGCCAGCCCCTGGGCTCCCGCGGCTGGCGCGACGCCGGGCGGCGCTCGCCGAAGAGGTACTCGCGGGTGCGCGACTCCTTCACCTCACGGAGCCCCTCGACCGGCCCGCTGTAGAGCACTTGGCCCCCGTGCTGGCCCGCGTCCGGCCCGACGTCCACGATCCAGTCAGCGTGGCGCATGACGTCGAGCTCGTGCTCGACGACGAAAATGGTATTGCCCGCGGCCTTGAGGCGATCGATCGTCCGGAGCAGTGCCTCGATGTCCACCGGGTGCAGGCCCGCCGAGGGCTCGTCGAGCACGTAGACCACGCCGAAGAGGTTGCTGTGGACCTGAGTGCCGAGCCGGAGGCGCTGGAGCTCGCCGGGCGAGAGCGTTGGCGTGCTGCGCTCGAGCGAGAGGTAGCCGAGGCCCAGCTCCATCAGCACCTCGAGCCGGGCGACGAGGTCCTTGGCGATCCGGCAGGCGACCATCGCCTTCTCCGGGTGCTCCTCCTTGAGCCGCTGGAAGCCGGGCGCCGTCTCCACCGCGTACGGTGCGAAGATCTCGGCCATACGCTTCAGCGGCTGGCGGGACATGTCGGCGATGTCGAGGCCGGCGAATTTGACCTTGAGCGCCTCGGGCCGGAGGCGCTTGCCGTGGCAGACGGGGCACTCGGTGCTCACCATGTAGCGCGAAACGCGCTTCCTCATCTGGGCGCTCTCGGTCTTGGCGAAGGTCTCGAGCACGTACTGCCGCGCGCCGGAGAAGGTGCCCATGTAGCTCGGCTCCTCCTTCCGCTTGAGGGCTCGGCGCGTCTCGGCCGGGGTGTAGCCGGCGTAGACCGGGACGGTGGGCGTTTCCTCTGTATAGAGGATCCAGTCGCGGTCCTTCTTGGGCAGCTCGCGCCAGGGCCGATCCACGTCGTAGCCGAGGGTGACGAGAATGTCGCGCTGGTTCTGGCCGTGCCACGCCGGCGGCCAGGAGGCGATCGCTCGCTCGCGGATGGTGAGAGTGTCGTCCGGCACCATGCTCCGCTCGGTGACGTCGTAGATTCGGCCGAGCCCGTGACACCGAGGGCACGCGCCCTCGACCGTGTTGGTCGAGAAGCCCTCGGCGTAGATGATGCCCTGGCCGCGGGGATAGTCTCCCGCGCGCGAGTAGAGCATGCGGAGGAGGTTCGAGAGCGTGGTGACGCTCCCGACCGAGGAACGGGTGGTCGGCGCACCGCGCTGCTGCTGGAGGGCGACCGCGGGCGGGAGGCCGTCGATCCCGTCCACCTCCGGCACGGCCACCTGGTGGAACAGCCGCCGCGCGTACGGCGCCACGGATTCGAGGTAGCGCCGCTGCGCCTCGGCGTAGAGGGTGCCGAAGGCGAGCGACGACTTGCCCGAGCCTGAGACGCCGGTGAAGACGACGAGGGCGTCGCGAGGGATCCGGACGTCGACGTTCTTGAGGTTGTGCACTCGGGCGCCGCGGACGTGTACGAAGCCGTCGTGGGTGGTCATCCGGCAAAGCTATCCCGATCCGGGAGCGCCTGACGTGCCAGCCGACACAGATTCCCAGCCGCCGGGCCTGCTCCACGGCCACCTTCGAGTAGCACCCCGCCGCTCCCGCCGGCGCGTCAGCGCCCCCCCCTACGCGTCAGCGCCCCGCCCGCAATGCGTTCCCCTGATAGCCGTCGAGCAACCGATGGTCGATGGTGAGTGTCTAAGTGTTTTGCTCCTAGGCCATTCTCCAAGGAGGGGAACTCATGCTTAGACTATCGCTTGCGGCCGTCTTGGCGCTCTTCGTTGTTGTGTCATGTGATGTCTACGCCCAGGATTCCGGCCTAAAGACCCGCGAGCTGGTCGCCGCGCTCGACAAGACGAAATACAAGAAGAAAGAGAAGCCGAATGTCTCGATCGAGACTTACATCGACATCAAGAACCAAGCCGCGGTTCGCGATCCGGTTGAGTACAGTGGCAGTTACGAATCGGAGGATAGCGAATGGAGCTTGTCGCTTCATGTCGAGCGGGGCGGCGTGGTAACAGGCAGCGGATTCGACGCGATGAACGGCGAGATCAACCGCCGCCGGAGCTTTGTACTGAAGGACGCGACGATCAACGGTGCCCTGTTGGCCGGGACGAAATTCTACGAGAACGGAGAACGGCGCAGGGTCGAAGCCGTCTTCCTCAACCACACCGTCGCCTCGGGAAAGAACGCCAACGAGATCGCCTCGCACGATACCAAGTTCGGCATTGGGTTCATCGAAACGGGAACGGGGTCGGATTACGACACCAGGCGCGTGTTCCTCGAACGGCGGGGGCGCTGACGCGCCGGCGGGAGCGGCGGGAGCGGCGGGGGAATTGAGGGTTGGTTGAGGTGTCCGCGAGATCCTCGTTTGGTCACCCCCGAGGATTTATCATGCCGGCCACGATGCCCTACGAGCGATTCGAGGCCTGGAAGGTCAGTCACGAGCTCGCGTTGGCGGTCTACTCGGCGACGCGGGGGTGGATCCGCGAAGCGTGGACCAGCCGAATTCCGACGCTTCCTCGACTAATCGCTCGGCTCCCTCTCCGAGCTCGCCTACCTGCTCCGGTTCGCTCACGATACGCAATTTCTTACCGACGAGGCGTGGGCAAGGCTGCAACAGATGCGTGACAAGGCAGCGATACTCACGTGGCGCCTGGCCCGCTCCATGGCCACCTCCAAGTAGCACCCCGCCGCTCCCGCCGGGCGAAGCCCACCCGCCGGCGCAGCCCACTCGCCGGCGCAGCCCTTCATTATTCTTCCTTTATGAAGACCCTCGGCATCGTCGGCGGGATCGGTCCGGAATCTACGATCGAATACTATCGCTTCGTCCTCGATGGCTACCGCGCCCGGGTGACCGACGGGAGCGCGCCGCACCTCCTGATCGACAGCCTCGACGTCAACCGCGGAATCGCGATGCTGGACGCGAACGATCTTGCCAGCCTGACGAACTACATTTCCGCCTCGGTCGAACGCCTGGCGCGAGCGGGCGCTGAGATCGCACTCATCGCTGCGAACACGCCTCACCTTGTGTTCGATGACGTCCAGCGCCGATCGCCGATTCCGATGCTCAGCATCGTGCAGGCAGCCTGCGAGCATGTGCGAAGTCTGGGGTATGCACGGGTCGGGGTGCTCGGCACCGGTTTTACCATGCGAGCCCGCTTTTTTCCGGAGGTATTCGCCCGGGCTGGAGTCGAACTGGTTGCGCCGAATGAGGCTGAGCAAGCGGTCATTCACAAGATTTACATCGGCGAGTTACTCAAGAACCAGTTCTTACCCGAGAGCTGCAACGCCATTCTCGCGATCATCGAGCGTCTGCGAGGGGAGGAGCGAGTCGAAGCGATTCTCGTCGCCGGCACAGAGTTACCACTTCTTCTGCGGGACGCCGAACCGAAAGACATCCCGCTTCTCGACACGACCGTGATCCATGTCGGTGCCGCGGTGGATGCGATCGTGAAGTAGTCGGGACGACCCACCCGCCGGCGCAGCCCATCCGCCGGCGCAGCCCGCAGTCTGGTGTCTCGGTTCGTAAGGAGAACCAACCATGTCCCGATTGCGTTTCACGATTACGATGTCCCTCGACGGCTTCGTCGCCGGGCCCCGGCAGAGCCTGAAAGACCCTCTCGGCATCGGCGGGGAGCAGCTCCAGGGTTGTCGGCCTGGCGGTCTGGCGCGAGGCGCACGGGCTCCCGGGCGGCGAGGTGAACGAGAGCACGCGAGTGATGGACGAGTCTCTCACCAACATCGGCGCCACGATCATGGGCCGCAACATGTTCGGCGGCCACCCCGGCTCGTGGGAGGCGGGGGAGGAGCCGTGGAAGGGGTGGTGGGGCGACGACCAGCCGTTCCATCACCCGGTCTTTGTGCTGACCCACCACGCCCGGCCGCCGCTCGCGATGCAAGGCGGGACCACTGTCAACTTCGTGACCGGCGGGATCGAGGAAGCGCTCGCCCGGGCCCGCGAGGAGGCGCGAGGCAAGGACGTCACGCTCGCCGGCGGCGCCAGTGCGGCGCAGCAGTACCTCAAGGCCGGACTGGTGGATGAAATGGAGCTCCACGTCGTGCCGCTGCTGCTCGGCGGCGGAGAGCGGTTGTTCGAGGGGACCGGGACCGAGCTGCACGGGCTCCTCCCGGTACGGACCCTGGCGACCCGGCGGGTCACCCACCTCAAGCTTGCGCGGCCCGGGGCGGGCTGAGCCCTCAGCTCACCTGTGACGAGCGTTCGACGCGTGCGCCTGCAAGGCATCCTCGCGTTCTCGATCATCTACATCGTCTGGGGTTCCACGTTTCTCGCCATCCGTTACGCGGTGGAAACGATCCCTCCGTTCCTGACGGCGGCTACGCGTCATCTGATCGCTGGCGCGATCCTGCTCGCGTGGGCGTGGCGGAACGGCGAGCGCCCCAGCAAAGAAGCCTGGCGCGCTGGTCTCGTGCTGGGGTTCCTGTTCTTCCTGGTGGGACACGGGACTTTGCACTGGGCCGAACAAAGGATCCCTTCCGGAGTGGCCGCGCTGGTGGTCGCCACCGAACCGATCTTCGTGGCGCTGATGCTGCCATTATTCAAACTGGGACGTCGGCCGGGCCTCACGACCTATCTCGGCCTGGGGCTTGGAGCTGCAAGCGTGATCGTGCTCTTCCGGCCCGACGTCACCGCTGGACAGGGAATGATCGCGGGACCGCTCGCGGTCTTACTGGGCTCCGTGTCATGGGCGGTGGGAATCGTCCTTTCCCGTAAATTGCAGGCACGCCGCGATGGCGCGCCGGACACATCGACGATGAATGCCGCACTCCCACTGCTTTGCGGTGCCGTGATGCTCCTGGCTGGCGCAGTCCTGCGCGGCGAGCTGCACGACTTCCACTGGACGGCAGTGTCGCGTGCATCCTTCGGCGGACTGATGTTCCTGGTCTTCTTTGGTTCATTGATGGCGTTCACCGCGTACACCTGGCTGCTGAAGCACTACCCGCCGACGCTGGTAGCGACCCACACCTATGTGAATCCGATCGTGGCGGTGCTGCTCGGATGGTTGTTTGCGGGTGAGCGGATCAGCCCGTCGATCGTTGCGTCGACCGCATTGGCTATCGCGGCGATCGGGTTCGTGCAACGAGGCGAAGACATGTCGAACTGATGACCCCTCGCTCGTCGTATCGGTGGAGGGCTGCGAGATCTCCGGATGGCGTTCGCCCTTGGGCATCTTTGCCCGGGCGCCTACCCCGGATGCTCGAACCTACCGCTACGCGCGAACGCTAGGCATTAATGGTCATCACCAGGGCGATCCCACCGACCACGATCAGGCATGCAGCCCACACGAGGTCGAGGTTGAACCAGGCCCGCTGCAACAAGCGCAATCCTAGATAGCGATAGACCGCCCACGCGATCGCCCCGCCGATGAGCAGCATCGCCGAGGTGTGGACCAGCGCGACCACTGACGCCGAGAGGATCCCGTCGCCCGCCATCTGTGCCATCGCGGCGTGATCATGGTGGGGGACTCTCAGTCCGAGATAGACCGGAAGCAGCATCAGCCCGGCGCCGTGCGCGGTGGCCATGAGAAACGACCAGAGTACGAGGCGATCCGGACCGATGCGCGCGAGGAACCGGGGATGGCGGCGGTTCACCAGCTTGTAGACGCCGAAGGCGATGAGCGCGACGCCGGCGAGGAGCCCGAGCGCCTTGATCTGCTCCATCGAGACCGCCAGCAGCGCGAACGGAAGCAGCACCGCCGCCATCGCCAGGACGTGCCCGGCGGCGATCGGGGGGAGCGCCGCGAACACCGCGCTCCCGCGCCGCTCCTGCATGCCGTTGGAGACCGCGAACAGCCAGCCCATCCCGGGGTTGATCCCGTGATAGAACCCCAGCCCCACGATCGCGAGCCAGGCCCCCGGGTGCTCGGCGATGCTCGTCATCGCATCCCTACTTCGACGGGAAGCAGAACGAGTCGGTCGAGCAGTCGCCCCCTTCGAGGCGGACCTGGTGCGACCGATAGCCCGGCTCGAACTCGACCAGGAACTCCTTATCCAGCTCGATGCCGCCGCCCGGCTTGACGTTGGCCATCACCTGGAGACCGGGCACGCCGTCCGGATAGAACTGGTCGTCCCAGGTGCTGTAGAGGGAGTTGGTGAAGTAGGCGCGCTTCCCGTCGCGGCTGATCTCGACCATCTGAGGACCGCCGGCGAACGCCGTCCCATTGGGGTGCGGCGTGCGGTCGGCGATGCCACCCACCTTCACCGAGCCCGCGAGCGTCGGCTTCATCGGGTCGGACACATCGTACTGGCGGAGCTCACCGGTCCCCCAGCAGGCGACGTAGAGGAACTTGTCGTCGAGCGACAGATCGATGTCGCTCACCAGCGGCGGCACCGCGCCGAAGCCCTTGAGGAGCGGAGGCAGCTTGGCGGGGTCGGCGGGCTCGGGAGAGATCGTCGCGGTCTTGGCGGCCTTGAAGGTTCCCTTCTCGCGATACCAGGTCCAGATGGACGCCTCGAGGTTGGTCGTGTCGACCACCACGCCCACGAATCCGTAGTTGCGGCTCGGGTCGTGCGCCGGCCGGATCTCGAGCGGCATCTGATGATTGGCGCCGAGGTCGATGCTCTGCACGTTCTTCCGCTGACGCAGGTTCCAGAAGTGGAGCGTGTGGCCGTAGCGGTTGCTGAGCAGGTCTTCGGCGACGAGGCCGTTCTCGAACTGCGGCGGCAGGGCCCACTCGCTCGAGATCATGTAGTCCTTGGTGATGTTCCACCAGAAGTCGTAGCTCATCTTCTGCGGCCCGCGATCCATCTCCCACGGTCCGATGATGTCGAAGGTCTCGCAGTCCATGAGGAAGACGCCCGGGAGGCTCTCGGTGCCGTCCTTGCCGCGGCCGCCGAGCGTGCTGATGTAGATCCCTTCCGGTCCGCAGTGCACCGTATGCGGACGGGAATAGCCGGTCTTCTCGATGACCTCTTCGGGCTCGATCACCTTCACGATCTTCGCGTGCGCCGGATCGGGCTTGGTGTCGATGATGTAGATACGCGACGAGCGCATCCCGGGCACGATCAGATAGCGGCGCTCGACGTGCGGGTGCGCGGTCATGGGGCAGAGCATCGAGCTGCACGCGTTCCATCCGAAGTGATGCAGCTCGTCCCCCTTGTGGGTCAGCTCGATCTTGTGGACCACTTTGCCGAAGGTCTTCGAGCCGCGGACGGTGTCCACCACCCCGATGGCGTCCGGCCGGGTCTTGTCGGGGCGCGGGAGCGCGGTGTAGGCGTAGCGCTCGGTCGGGCCGGCCATCGCCAGCTTGGGGGAGGGATAGAAGGTAGGATCGGGTCGCAAAGTAGCGGTCATGGTATCTCCCTTGGGTCAGGGAGCCGCCGGCGACACCGATCTCCAGCGTGTGGTCAGGTCGGTCGAGGTCGTGCGGCTCAATACGGTACGCGGAATCCGGGCCGAATCGTGCCAGGCCACTATCCATAGGCTACAGCAGCAGAACCGGAGGGGTCAAGCAGGAAGGGACTACCGGAGCGCGCGGGCCAGGGCCGAGGGTCCGACGCCGCGGAAGATGGTCGCGTGAGGGATAGGAATTTCCTTCTCCTTCGCCGAAGGTAGGAGGGGGTTTGGGGGGGTCGTCAACGGGCAGCCCCCCCCCTGCTCCCGCGCTGACGATCGGCGCCGCGACGAGGCTGCCGCTCACGCCGTGGTTGGGGATCGAGAAGGTGCCGTGCTGCACGTCCGTCGGGCTGAGCCCGCCGGCTTGGGCTCGCCCGGTCAGGGCGCGGAGCGACCAGCCCACCGGCTCGACGATCGCCACCGGCGCCTCGGCCGCGTCGCTCGCCAGCCGCCGCCCCGGGTCCGGCTGCGTATCAGCCATGTGGGGCTCCCGGCTGGGTTCCTTACCGTCCGTGTATGGCTATCGCAATTCGGCTCTCGGCAAGCGGAAGTCTGCAAAGTCGAAGTCGACGCATCGCAGGACGGAGCGCCGCCGAAAGGCGGCGCTCTTGTTCCACCCCGCACCATGTGAATGCCCCCTCCAGTTGACAGTCCTTAGTGGTGGGCCTAACGTAGCCGCGCTCGACCTTCCGCTTTTCAATGCTCGCCACCGCACCAGGGAATCGCATGAACATCTTTCGTCGGAAGAGCGTCACGGCGCTCCAGGCCGAGGCGCAGTCGGATACCAGCCTCAAGCGGGCGCTCGGCCCGTGGAACCTCACCGCGCTCGGCATCGGGGCCATCATCGGGACCGGGATCTTCGTCCTCACCGGCACGGTGGCGGCGCAGAACTCCGGCCCCGCGGTCGTCCTGTCGTTCGCATTGGCAGGGGTGACCTCGGTCTTCGCGGCGCTCTGCTACTCCGAGTTCGCGAGCCTCGTCCCGATGGCCGGCTCGGCCTACACCTATGGATATGCGACGCTCGGCGAGTTCATCGCCTGGGTGATCGGGTGGGACCTGGTGCTGGAGTACGCCTTGAGCGCCACCACCGTCGCGATCGGATGGTCGGGCTACGTCGTCCGGTTCCTCAACGACATCGGGATCCACGTCCCGGCGGCCTTATCCGCGGCCCGCGGCACGATGGTGACGATGGCCGACGGCACGCAGGTCGCCTCGATCATGAACTTCCCGGCGGTGGTCATCGTCGCGATCGTGACCACGCTGCTGGTGATCGGTGTCAAGGAGTCGGCCAACGCCAACACGGTGATCGTCTTCATCAAGCTCGTCGTCGTCCTGATGTTCATCGTACTCGCCGCCAAGGCGGTGAACCCGGTCAACTGGCACCCCTTCATCCCGCCCAACGCCGGCCCGCGCGAGCAGTTCGGCACCAGCGGCATCGTGGCCGGCGCCGGGATTGTCTTCTTCGCCTACATCGGATTTGACGCGGTGAGCACCGCGGCACAGGAAGCGAAGAACCCCCAGCGCGACATGCCGCGCGGCATCATCGGGTCGCTGTTGGTCTGTACCGTTCTCTACATCATCGTCTCACTGATCGCCACCGGGATCGTGCCGTACCGTGAGCTCGATGTCCCGGCGCCGATCGCCCTCGCCGCCGATCGTGCCGGGTTAGGCTGGATCTCCACCTTCATCAGTCTCGGTGCGATCGCCGGGCTCTCCTCGGTCATCCTGGTACAGCTGATGGCCCAGAGTCGGGTCTTCTACTCGATGGCGCGGGATGGGCTGCTGCCTGCCGCGGTGAACAAGGTGCACCCGAAGTTCCGGACGCCGTACATCACCTCGATCGTCACCGGCATCGCGGTCGCGATCCCTGCCGCGATCCTCCCCCTCCGGGATGCCGCCAAACTTGTCTCGATCGGCACCCTCTCGGCCTTCGTCATCGTCTCGATCGGGATCCTTGTCCTCCGCGTGCGGGAGCCGGGGCTGGAGCGCCCCTTCAGGACCCCGTGGATCTGGTTCACGGCGCCGATGGGGGCGATCTCGGCGCTCTATCTGATGGTGGCGCTGGACATCGAGACCTGGATCCGGCTCCTGGTCTGGTTCCTGATCGGTCTCGTGATCTACCTCGGCTATGGCTATCGGAATTCGAAGCTGAACAAGGGAGAAGAGCGATGAAGCCCCTGTTCAATGCCGTCCGGCTGTTCCTGTCACTCGCGGCCCTCCCGCTGTCCGCCCAGACGGTCACGATCGCGAACGCCACGGTGATCGACGTGTCCGATGGTACGCTGCGGCCCGGAACGACGGTGGTCATCGAGGGGAATCGAATCGTCCGTGTCGGAGCGGCTTCGACGTCACGTCGACCGAAGGGGCAGATGATCGATGCAACGGGTCTCTACCTGATCCCCGGTCTCTGGGATATGCACGTCCACGCCTACTTCGATTGGCCCAAGACCTTTGGGGACGACTACGTACTGCCGCTCTTCATTGCCAACGGCATCACCGGCGTTCGCGACGTGGGAAGCGATCTTGAATCGGTACTCAAGGCCAGGGACGAAGTCGCCGCGCACCGCCTGCTGGGTCCGCGCATGGTAGTCTCCGGGCCGATGCTGGACGGCCCCACCGCGCAGTACAAGGCATCGATCAGGGTCACGAGCGCGGAGGATGGCCGCAAGGCGGTCGACAGCCTCAAGAGCCGGGGAGTGGATTTCATCAAGATCCAGTCGGGGATGCCGCGTGAGGCCTACTTCGCCGCCGCCACCGAAGCGAAGCGGCTGGGCATCGACTTCGAGGGACATGTCCCCGATGCCATCCGCGCCTCCGAAGCCATCTCGGCCGGCCAGCGGACCTTCGAGCACCTGATCGGAATCTTCGAGGCGAGTACCCCTGACGAGACCTCTTTCCTTTCGCGCAAATGGGGCGCCGGGGGAGACACGGCGACCAACAAGAGCCTCGCGGCACTGCTCAAGGGATTCGATCCAGATCGCGAGTCGGAACTCACTCGCCTCCTCGTTCGGCATCAGGTCTGGCAGTGCCCCACGCTCTTCTGGGAACGGGGCCAGTGGCTGGTGGACGCGGTGGATTATCAGAAGGATCCGGACCTGGCCCTCACACCACGTTCCTGGATCGACAAGAAATATCCGGCGATGCAGAAGGCGATCCTGCAGAGTCTCGATACCGACTCGCTCGCGGTGCGCCGCCGCTTCGTCGCGCATGAGCTCGAGATCGTCCACAGACTGCATGCGGCAGGAGTACCGTTCCTGGCCGGCACCGACACTCCCGCCGGCGTCGATGTGACCCCGGGGATCTCCCTTCATCTCGAATTGCAGCGTTTCGTGGCGGCGGGGTTCACCCCGCTGGAGGCGCTGCAGACGGCGACACTCAATCCAGCGAAGTTCTATGGCCGGGAAAATGATTTCGGCAGCGTGCAGGCTGGGCGGATCGCGGACTTGGTGCTCTTGAGGACGAATCCGCTCGACGATATCAGGAACACCCGCGCGATCGTCGGCGTCATTGCGGACGGGCGGTATTTCTCGGAGATGGCGATCGATTCGCTGCGGGAGCGCACCAAGCAGGTGGCGGCGCGGAACTGAAAGAGCGACATCAACCCCAGCCCTCGATCGCCTCCACCCAGCGGGTCACCGCCTCGGCCCCAACACCTCCATCAATCTCCCTAACCTCCCCCGACTCACGGGCACTCTCGCCCCGTCCGCCAGCACCACCGTGGTCCCCCGCACCGCTCGGCGCCGCAGTTCGGTGACCCGGTTGAGGTTGATGATCGCCGAGCGGTGGACCCGCACGAAACTCGCAGGGTCGAGCGCCGCCTCCAGTGCCCCCAGCGTCTCCCGCACCGCGTAGCTCTTCCCCCCCACATGCAGCTCGGCGCAGTAGTCCCGGGCCCCGATCCAGTCGATGCTGGCGGTCTCGACGATCACCGACCGGGTGCCGACCGAGACCATGAGCCGCTCGCGGTACCTGGACCCGCTCTTCCCCGCCTTCCGGTGCTCGTCGAACTCGGCCAGCAGCGCCCGGAGCCGGCGCTCCAGCTCCTCCGCCCGGGCCTTGGGCGCCTGGCGACCCCGTTCCGCCCTCGCCCGGTCCACCGCCCGCCGAAACCGCTCCCCCTCTACCGGCTTGAGCAGATAGTCCAGCGCCTGCACTTCGAAGGCCTGAACCGCGAACTCGTCGTAGGCGGTCACGAAGATCACCGCCGGCGTGGTCCCCCCGTTCCGCATCAGCTCCCGCAACACCCCCAACCCGTTGAGCCCCGGCATCTGCACATCGAGGAAGATCAGGTCCGGCTTGAGTGCCGCGACTTGCCGCACGGCCTCCCGGCCCGACAGCGCCTCGCTCACGACCTCGAGGTCGGCATGCGGCGCCAGGAGGGCGCGCAGGCCGGCGTTGGCCAGGGATTCGTCGTCGATGAGAACGGTACGGATGGTAGTCATGGCATGCGAGACGCCTGCTTCAGCGGCACCCAAACCACCGCAACCGTTCCGCTCCCGCCCGGCTCCCCGAACAGATCCAGCGACGCTTCCTCCCCGTACAGGTGCGCCAGGCGGGCCCGGGTGTTGGTGAGGCCGACGCCCGCCGAGCGATCGAGGTTCCAGCCGGGGGGCAGACCGGCGCCGTCGTCACGACGACAAGCCGGAGCAGGCCGTCGCGGGCGTTGGCTTCGATGCTGATGTGGCCCGCCTTCTCCTGCTCCGCCAGTCCGTGTCGCAAGGCATTCTCCACCAGAGGCTGCAGCACGAGGTTCGGTACCAGGACATCTCGCAACTCGGCGGGCACGGCGATGTCTACCGTGAGCCGGTTGGTGAATCGCACTCGCTCGATGGCGAGGTAGCGCTCCAGGAAGGCCAGCTCGTCCTCGAGGGGAATCTCCGAAGCGGTCCCGCCCAGCCGGATCGATCCGGCACTGGATCGCCGGGTCGGATCACCTGGGCGCGGGCTGGAGTCTGGGCGGCGAGCGGCGCTCGACCGTCGCCAACGGCTACGTGAATCTCGATCTCCGGAACTACTGGGGGGCTGGCTTCGGTGTCACAGCGGAATTGCCGGCGCTCGCCACCGAGGAATTGCGGGGCGGCCCTGCCCTGCTGCTGCCGAGTCGCACCACGTTCACTCAATCGATGTACACCGATGGGCGACACCCGACGCAATTCAGCCTCTCGGCCTCGGAATCGGTCGAACCGGGATCCGACAGTCACGGATTCGAAGTGTCACCCTCCGTCACCTG
>DATAOI010000047.1 GCA_036265815.1 Gemmatimonadales bacterium | reverse complement strand
GCGTTCTTTCCCCAGGACCGCCGCGAGATCGGGGCGGAGCACCTTGAGTGCGACGCGACGCTGGAGCTTGAGGTCCTCAGCCAGGTAGACCGTCGCCATCCCGCCCCGACCCAGCTCGCGCTCCAGCGCGTAGCCCCCCTGCAATGCAGTGGTGACCTGGGCCAGCCGTTCCGGCATAGCGCCGACTTGAGTAGAGATGATGAAAGCTACGGAGGAATGACGGGGCGAGCCAGAGGAATGTCCGGGTCAACTGCTTCTGGTGCGCCTGGCAGGCAGCTACAGCGCGGCGGAAGAGTGGTCGGCTACCGCCCCACCCCATGGCACTTCTTGTACTTCTTCCCCGACCCGCAGGGACACGGATCGTTTCGCCCGACCTCTGGCACCGCGGCCGTGGCGCGGCCCACGGGACCGAGCGAGCTGCTGACCGCCGGGGCCATACTTCGCGATGGGGGCGCCGCCGACGCAGCCCTTGGCGGCGGTCCCATGAACAGATCGTCCGCGCCGCTGGTCGGGGCGGCGGCATGACTCACGGCGGTCGGCGGTGGCGGGGCCGGCCGCGGGGGCGGCTCCGGCCGCTCCGCGCTCACCTGGATCTTGAGGAACCGCTCGGTGAACGTGCTCTGAATATCGTGCATGAGGTCCTCGAACATCTCGTAGGCCTCGCGCTTGTACTCCACCAGCGGATCCTTCTGGCCCCAAGCCCGGTACTGAATCGCGTTCCTGAGCTGGTCCAGATCGTACAGGTGGTCCTTCCACCGCTCGTCGAGCACCGCCAGCATCACCTGCGACAGCACCTGGCTGTCCACGTCCGGGATCCCGATGCTGCGCCCGAAATCCGCCAGATACTCGATCTTCCGGCGGAATGACTCCTCGCCCTCCGCCTTGACCGCGGCGACCATCTTGTCGATCGACGGCGTCGCTTCCGCGTCGGTGACAGCGTCGACGGTCACCAGGTACTGCAGCGTCAACGCCTCCCGGAGCCCGCCCCGATCGTATTCCTCCGGCCGCTCGGTCCCCACCAGGAACATCGTCACCGCACGCTCGAGCGCGGCCTCGATCATCCGCCGAGCCTCGGCCTTGAGCTCCTCGCCCCGCTCCAGCGCGAACAGCCGCAGCGAATAGACCACCTCGCGCTGCTGGTTCATCACGTCGTCGTACTCCAGCAGCCGCTTCCGCTGCTGGAAGTTCTGCAGCTCGACCCGCTTCTGCGCCTGCTCGATGGCGCGGGTCACCAGACCGCCGGTGATGACCTCGCCCTCCTCCGCGCCGCTCTTGTCCATCCACCGCGCGATCCGGTCGGAGCCGAACAGGCGCATCAGGTCGTCTTCCAGGGAGAGGAAGAAGATCGACTGCCCCGGATCTCCCTGGCGCCCGGAGCGGCCGCGGAGCTGGCGGTCGATGCGGCGCGACTCGTGGCGCTCGGTGCCGATGATCTGCAGCCCGGCCTCCGGCTGAGTGAGATCGAGCGACTTGTCCAGTTTGATGTCGGTGCCACGGCCGGCCATGTTGGTGGCGATGGTGATGGCGCCCCGCTGGCCCGCGCCCGCGACGATCTCCGCCTCCCGCTGGTGGTACTTCGCGTTCAGGACCTCGTGCTTGAGCCCTCGCCGCTTGAGCTGGCGGGAGAGGGTCTCCGAGATGTCGACGTTGACGGTGCCGATCAGGATCGGCCACTCCAGCCCGTGGAGCCGCTCGATCTCCGCGATGATGGCGTCGTGCTTCTCCTTCCGGGTCTTGTAGATCCGGTCCTGCTGGTCGAGCCGGCAGATGGGACGGTGGGTCGGGATGACGCTCACCTCCAGCCCGTAGATCGAGTAGAACTCGGTCTCCTCGGTCTCGGCGGTGCCGGTCATGCCGGCCAGCTTGTCGTACATCCGGAAGTAGTTCTGGATGGTGATCGTCGCGAAGGTCTGGGTCTCGCCTTTGACCTGGACACCCTCCTTGGCCTCGACCGCCTGGTGCAACCCGTCGGCCCAGCGCCGCCCGGTCATGATCCGGCCGGTGAACTCGTCCACGATCAGGACCTGCCCCTCCTGCACCAGGTAGTCCACTTCCTTCTCATACAGGACGTGGGCCTGGAGCAGCTTGTGGATGATATGGAGCTTCTCGCTTTTGAGGGCGTAGTCGGACTCCACCTGGCGGCGGCGCTCGATCCGGTCGTGCGGGGAGAGCTCGGGGTCCTTGTCGATCCGATGGATCTCCTCCGAGATGTCGGGCACCAGGAAGAGTTCCGGGTCGTTGGGCGACATCGCCTCGGCGCCCCGGTCGGTCAGATGGACCGAGTGGCCCTTCTCGTCCAGCACGAAGTAGAGCGTGTCCTCCAGATCGCGCATCCGCTGCTGCTTCATCGGCAGCTTGCGGTCGGCGATGGCGTCGAGCTCCATCCGCTGGACCAGCTGTTTGATCCCGGTCTCGTTCAGCATCTTGAGCAGCCGCTTGTTCTTCGGCATGCCGAGCTGGGCCTGGTAAAGCTTCAGCGCCGCGTCCTGGCGGGTCTTCTCGTCCGGCAGCAGCCGCTCCGCGTCCGCCAGCAGCGTGTTCACCACGCCGGTCTGCTTCCGCACCAGCTCGGCGACCTGGCGGCTGGACTGCTGGTACTTGTCGTCGGTCTCGTTCCCTACCGGGCCCGATATGATCAGCGGCGTGCGGGCCTCGTCGATCAGGATCGAGTCCACCTCGTCGATGATGGCGAACGCGTGCTCCCGCTGGACCCGCTGGTCGAGGGAGAACACCATGTTGTCGCGCAGGTAGTCGAAGCCGAACTCGTTGTTGGTGCCGTAGGTAATGTCCGCCAGGTAGGCGGCACGGCGCTCGGGCGAGGAGGGCTCGGTATCGTCCAGGCAGGCCACGGTAAGCCCGAGATACTTGAAGACGTGACCCATCCACTGGGAGTCGCGCCGGGCCAGGTAATTGTTCACCGTGACCAGGTGGACCCCGCGTCCGGTGAGGGCGTTGAGGTAGAGCGGCAGGGTGGCCACGAGGGTCTTGCCCTCGCCGGTGGCCATCTCCGCGATTCGCCCCTCGTGCAGCACCACCCCGCCGATGAGCTGCACGTCGTAAGGCACCATGTCCCAGGCCAGCTCGTGGCCGGTGACCGACACGGGCGTGCCCATGAGCCGGCGACACGCCTCGCGCACGGTCGCGAATGCCTCCGGCAGGAGCTCCGCCAGTCCGGCCGCGAGCTCCTTCTTGTAGCCCGCCTCCAGCGAATGAAACCGCTGCTCCAGCGTGTCGCGCTCGACCGGATCCGCGCAGGCATGCTTGGCCTCGCGTACCTCGTCCAGCTCAGCCTTGATGGCCCCGGTGCGCTCGGCCAGGCGTTCGCGGAAGCGGACGGTCTGGGCCTTGAGCTCGTCTTCGCTCAGGTCCTTGAGCCGCTCCTCGTGCGCGTGAATCGCGTCGACGGTGGGCTGGATCCGCTTGCGCTCGCGGTCGAAGCGGGTCCCGAAGACCGCGGTCATGAGTCTCTTGATCATTCTTGGTCCAAATATAACCGGTGACCGGTGACGTACTCGGCGACGGCATCCGGCACCCAGTAGCGGATCGAGCGGCCCTCCCGCACCCGGCGCCGGATCTCGGTGGCCGAGATATCGATAGCGGGAACCTCGACGCTCCGGGCGATCCAGGGCGCGCCCGGCACGGTGGACCCCGGCCGGGCGAACACCACGATCCGCGCCAGCCGCGGCAGCTCCTCCGCCTCATGCCACGCTGGCAGCTCGGCCGCCGCGTCCGCCCCCAGGAGCAGGGTGAACTCGGCCGCCGGCTCGCGCTCCCGGAGCGTCCGCAGGGTGTCGACCGTATATGACGGACCTGGCCGGTCGAGCTCCGCCCGCTCCACGGCGAAGCCCGGCATCCCGGCCACCGCCAACGCCAGCATGGCGGCGCGGTCGGCCGCCGGCGCCGAGTGCCGGCCTTGCTTGAACGGTTGCTGCCGAGCGGGGACCAGGCGAAGGCACTCGAGACCGAGCGCCTCCGCGGCGACCTGGGCGACGATCAGATGTCCGTGATGGACCGGATCGAAGGATCCGCCGAGGAGACCGATCATCCCCTCAGGATGCCTCTGCCGGTTGAGTGGGACAGGCGACCCGGATCCCCGCGGTGCCCGGATGGAATCGGCGGAGGTACCCGCAGGTCTCCTGCACGTCTTCCTTGTATCCCAGGGTCCGGTACGCCTGCACCAGATGGATGAGCGCGTCAGGCGCCACCTTGGCCCGGGGATAGGTGGCCACCAGATCCTTGAGATAAAGGATGGCCGAGTCGAACGCCTTCAGCCGGATGTAGTACAGCGCCGCCTTGTATTCCTTGTAGGCGAATCGCTCCTGCAGATCGGCGATCCGGGCCTGTGCCCGGTCGGCTGGCGTGCCGCCGGGATAGCGGTTGAGCAGCTCCTGGTAGGTGGACAGCGCGGTCTGCCCGTAGGAGGGGTCGAGCTCGGGCCGCCGCCAGAGATCGGCGTAGGCGTCCCCCACCCGCAGCAGCGCCCCGGGAGCGAGCGGGTCGTCCGGGGTGTCATCCGAGACCTTCCGGAACTCGCGGGCCGCCTCGAGGTTGCTGCCCAACGCGAACTGGCATTCGCCGAGAAAGAAGTGCGCCTGCGCGATGCGCGGATCGCCCGGGGGGAACTCCAGGATGGCGCGGCTGAGATGCTTGACCGCATCATTCCACTTGCCGTGCCGGAATGCGTGATTCGCCTTGGTCCAGAGCGAATCGAGCTCCGCGCTGCTGGCGGACTCCGACACCCGGGAGACCGGGGTCGGCGTCACCGTCGGCGCCGCGGCGGGCCCCTTCCCACACCCCGTCAGCGAGGCAGCGAGCAGCAACGGAGCGAGCCAACCCCAGCGTCGTCTCATCGTCCATCCGTCCGGGCCGAATCGCCCGGCGATCGTGTCATCCCCAGTCCGTGGAGACGTGCCGTGGCGGCCTCGCCGATCGAATCCGCGCCCCCTGCGGGCGCCGCGGCCTGAAAAGCCAGCGCGGCCATCAGCGTGTCACCCTGGGTGAGACGGGCCTCGCCGTAGTGCAGCAGCGAGCGGCGTCCCGTCACCGTGGACGAGTCCATCCGCGCCGCCTCGGCGAACCAGAGCGCTGCCTCCTCGGTCCGCCCGGCCGATTCGGCCCGGAGGCCGAGGATGTAGCCGCAATTGGCCGCGCCGGCCCCGGCCCGCGCCCGAACGCCGCCATCCTGGGTGCGCCGGAGAATAGCGCGAAACTGGAGCAACGCCTGGCCGCATCCCGCGGTCGCCTGGAGGGCCGCGGCGTACAGCGTCAGCAACGAGTCCACCGTGGCCGGGTCGCCGGCCGCCGCCATCGCGCCGGGCAGGAGCGCCGCGAGCTCGGCGCTCTCCGCCCCCGGTCGCTCCGCCAGGAGCACCGCGTAGTGACCGGTCATCCGGTCCGGCGCGACAGTGCGAAGGCCGGCCAACGCCGGACCCAGGGATGCGGAATCGGCCGCGTGCTCCGCCGCACGTGCCACCGTCTCGAGCCCTTCGGCCGCCTCTTCGGTCCGGGTCGGATCGGCGGCGGCGAGCCGGAGGTAGGCGGCGGACGCCTCGCGGAGATTGCCGGCGTGAAGCGCCGCGGCGCCGGTCTTGGCCCACAGGCGCGCGTCGGGATGGCTGCCCAGCACGGCGCGATAGTCTGTCAATGCCTCCTCGTAGCGTGCCTGGCCGTAGGCCTCATCACCCAGCCGCTCGCGATCGCCCGCACCGGAGCACGCGGCGAGCGCGGCTGCCGCGAGCAGGAGAGCTCGGGTCACGGCCCGGTCCGCCCCAACATCGCCAGATACGCCTCGACTCTCGCGTTCTCCGGCCGGCGTGCGAGACACGACTTCCATACCTCGCGCGCCCCGGCGCCATCGCCCGACAGGTAGTGGGCGAGCCCCAGTGCCGCCTCCGCGTCGACGAAGTTGGGCCGGGCGCTCACCACCTGTTCCAGCGCCTCGCGTGCCTCCAGCGGGCGGCTGGCCTCCAGCATCAGCCTGGCCATGCGATAGCGCAGGTCGTGATAGTCCGGGCCCAGCTCCAGGGCGCGCTCGTACTGCTCGATGGCCCGCATCAGCGCGCCGGCCTCGGCGTACGCGTCGGCCAGCTCGGCGTGCTGATTGGCCAGCCGGGCCGCGACCGGAGCCGGCAGCCCGTCGGCCGGCGGCACCAGGCTCGCGGCGGCGCGGCGGAACGATTCCTCGGCCTCGGCGTCCCGGCCCAGCTCGCTCAGCACCAGGCCTTGATGGATCAGCGCCTCGAGGTAGCGGGGGTTGAGCTCCAGCGCGCGGGCGAACTCTCCCAACGCGTCCTCCTGGCGGCCGAGCAGCGAGAGCGAGACGCCGGCGAGGTGGTGTACGTCGGCGAAAGCGCGGCCCGAGGCCACGATCTCCTCGAGCAGATAGAGCGCGCCGTAGTAGTCCTGCAGTCCGAAGCGTTCGCGCGCCCGCGCGAGCAGCCGCTCAGTCTGTCCGGCCATGGATTCTGCGGAACCAGGCGACGAATCGCCGGATCCCCTCGGGAAATGTCGTATGGGGTGCGTAGCCCAGGATGGCCCCGGACTTGGTCAGGTCGGCCGCGGTCCGCTGGACATCGCCCGGCTGCATCGGCGCCCACTCGATCCGGGGCGTGATCCCGAGCGCTTCCGCGATCTCGGTGACCATCGCCTCGGTCGGGACCGAGCGGTTGCCACCCAGATTGAACTGCTCCACGCCGACCGGCGCGGCCACGGTCCAGTCGACAGCGGCGATGACACCGGCCACGATGTCGTCACAATAGGTGTAATCGCGGGACTGGGTGCCGTCGCCGAACAGGGTGATCGTCTCGCCCTCCACCATTTTCCTGGTGAATGCGTGGATGGCGAGATCGGGCCGCTGCCGCGGACCGTACACAGTGAAGAACCGCAGCGAGGCCACTCGGAAGCCGTAGATCCCCGCGACCGAGCTCAGCAGCAGCTCACCCGCCCGCTTGGTGGCCGCGTAGGGGGAGACCGGCCGGACCGCCACCGCATCCTCCCGGAACGGCACCGGCGTGTCGTCGCCGTACACCGAGGAGGACGAACCGTAGACGATCCGGGACACGCCGGCCTGCCGCGCGGCCTCCATCACCGCCGCAGTGCCGCTCAGGTTGGCCCGCGCGTAGCCCACCGGATCGGCGAGCGAGGGACGCACCCCGGCCTTGGCCGCGAGATGCACCAGGACCGTCTCGGGGGTGAGGTCCCGCCGTACCGCGTCCACGTCCAGCATGTCCTGCTCGTGGAAGCAGAAGCCGGTGTGATGCCCGACCTCCGATAGATTCCGCTCCTTGGCCGGCCGGGGGTAGAACGGATCGAAGTTGTCGATCCCAATGACGTCGTCACCCCGGCGGACCAGCGCCTCCACCAGGTGTGAGCCGATGAACCCGGCCGCTCCAGTGACCAGAACCCGGGTCACCGCCCGCCCCGGCCGATCCCGTGATACTCGAATCCGAGCGCGGTCATCCGCTCGGGCTCGTACAGGTTCCGGCCATCGATGAGGAGCGGGCGGCGCAGCAGCTTGCGCACCCGATCGAAATCGGGATTCCGATACACCAGCCACTCGGTCATGACCAGCAGCGCGTCGGCGCCATGGGCCGCACTGTAAGGATCGGCGGCGTACATCAGGCGGTCGCCGAAGATGGTCCGCGCCGAGTCGGTGGCCTTGGGGTCGTGGGCCTGGACCCGCGCTCCGGCTTTGAGCAGTCCTTCGATAAGCGGGATGGTGGGGCTCTCCCGCATGTCATCGGTCTCGGCCTTGAACGCCAGTCCCCAGACGCCGAGCACCTTGCCGGTGAGGTCCCGGCCGAGGTACTTGAGCGTCTTCTCCAATACCACCAGCTTCTGCTGCTCGTTGACCTCCTCGACCGCCTTGAGCACGTCGAGGGAGAGGCCCATCGAGTCGGCGGTATGGATGATCGCCTTCACGTCCTTGGGAAAGCAGGACCCGCCGTAACCCGGGCCGGGGTAGAGAAAGGCCCGGCCGATCCGCTGGTCCGATCCGATGCCCAGGCGCACGTTGTGCACGTCGGCCCCCACCAGCTCGCAGAAGCGGGCCATCTGGTTCATGAAGGAGATCCGGGTGGCCAGCATGGCATTGGCGGCGTACTTGGTCACCTCGGCCGAGGCGATGTCCATGAAGAAGACCCGATTCCCGCCCTGCCGGGTGAACGGCGCGTAGAGCTCGGCCATGAGCTCCCTGGCCTCATCGTCGTCCACTCCGATGACCACCCGGTCAGGCTTCATGAAGTCGTCGATCGCGGCGCCTTCCTTGAGGAACTCGGGGTTGGAGCAGACGGCGAACGGCAGCGAGGTCTCCGAGCGCACCGCCGCGCGCACCTTCTCCGCCGTTCCGACCGGCACGGTGGACTTGGTCACGATGACCTTGGGTCCGTTCATGTTGCAGCCGATCTCCCGCGCTACGCCGAGCACATGCTGGAGGTCGGCCGAGCCGTCGTCGCCCGGGGGGGTGCCGACGGCGATGAAGATCACCCGCGCCGGCTTCACCGCCGCGCCGAGGTCGGTGGTGAAGGTGAGGCGCCCCTCCGCCTGGTTGCGCTGGACCATTGGCTCCAGCCCAGGCTCGTAGATGGGGATCTCGTTGCGCTGCAGGCGCGCGATCTTCTCCGCGTCCTTGTCCACGCACACCACGTCGTTCCCGGTCTCCGCCAGACAGGCGCCCGCAACCAGGCCCACGTACCCGCTGCCGATCACCGCCACATGCATGTCAGGCCCCTTTGGGTAGAGCGTTACGGGTGTCCACCACCAGCTTCGCGTTGCGCTTGATCATCCGGTAATCCACCGCCGAATGGTTGGTCACGACCATCACGCAATCCGCCGCCGCTACCGTTTCCGGCGTCAGGGGAACGGCGCGGAACTCATGACCGTCCTCCGAGAACACCGGCACGTGGGGGTCGGCGTAGGAGACCCGCGCGCCCTGGCCCTCCAGCAGCCGGATGATGTCCAGGGCGGGGCTCTCCCGGATGTCGTCGATGTCCGGCTTGTAGGCGACGCCGAGCACCAGGACATTCGCCCCCCGCACCGCCTTGCCCTGCTCGTTCAGGGTCTCCGCCACTTTCCGCACCCAGAAGAGCGGCATCTCGGTGTTGAGCTCGCCCGCGAGATCGATGAACCGGGTCTTGTAGTTGAGGCCCCGCATCTTCCAGGCGAGGTAATGGGGATCGATCGGAATGCAGTGGCCCCCGAGCCCCGGGCCGGGCAGGAATTTCATGAAGCCGAACGGCTTGGTGGCCGCCGCCTCGATCACCTCCCAGACATCCACGCCGAGCTTGTCGCAGACGATGGCCATCTCGTTCACCAGCCCGATATTGACGCTCCGGAAGGTGTTCTCCAGCAGCTTCACCAGCTCGGCCGCCTCGGTGGTCGAGACCGGGACCAGCACGTCGATGGCCGGCTGGTAGAGGGCCACGGCCACCCGGCGGCACGCCTCGGTGATCCCGCCGACGACCTTGGGCGTGTTGCGGGTGAGGTACACCGGGTTGCCCGGGTCGACCCGCTCGGGGCTGAACGCCAGGAAGAAATCCTCGCCCACGTTAAGCCCGGTGCTCTCCAGCGCGGGGAGCAGGATCTCCCGGGTCGTGCCGGGATAGGTCGTGCTCTCCAAGATGATCGCCTGCCCCCGGCGGAGTGATCGCTTGACCGCTTCGGTGGCGGCGACGATGTAACTGACGTCCGGGTCCTTGAACTTGGAGAGCGGCGTCGGCACGCAGATCGAGACCGCGTCCGCCTCGCCCATCCGAGACATGTCGCACGTGGCGCTGAAGCGGCCTGCGCTCACCGCGGCCCGGAGCTGGGCGTCGCTCACATCCTTCACGTGCGAGTGGCAGCCGTTGAGTCCGTCCACCACCCGCTGCTGCACGTCGAAGCCGAGCACCCGGTAGCCCGCATGGGCCAGCTCCATGGCGAGCGGCAGCCCGACGTAGCCCAGACCGACGATGCCGAACAGGACATCCCGGCGCTCGGCCTTTTCGATCAACTCCTGCGCGACGCTCATCCGATCCTCACGCGTAGAACTCCAGCACGGCCTCGATCACCGCCTCCTGCTGTGACGGAGTCAGCTCGGGAAATACCGGAAGCGAGACCACTTCGGCGGTGGCGGCTTCGGCCACCGGGATGCTGCCGCGCTGGTATCCCAGAGAAGCGAAGCAGGGTTGCAGGTGCAGCGCCAGCGGATAGTAGACCGAATGCCCGATGCCGCGGGCCTTGAGATGCGCCAGCAGCTCGTCCCGGCGGGGTACTCGCAAGGTGTACTGATTGAAGATGTGCTCGTTGGCCGGGTCGGTCCGCGGCGGGCACACGTCGGGATGGCCGCTGAACGCCTCGGTGTACCGGGCCGCATGCCGGGCTCGCGCCGCGCTCCAGTCGGCCAGGTGCGGCAGCTTGGCCAGCAGCACGGCCGCCTGCAAGGTGTCGAGCCGACTGTTGAACCCCACCTCGTCGTGGTAATACTGTCGAGCGCCACCGTGGAGCCGCAGCCGGCGGAGCCGGGTAGCCATGGCTTCGTCCTGGGTCACCATCATGCCGCCGTCGCCGTAGGCGCCCAGATTCTTGCTGGGGAAAAAGGAGAAGGTGCCGACGGTGGCGAGCTCGCCGGCCATGCGCCAGGTGCCCTCGACCCGCCGACGGGCCCCGATCGACTGGGCCGCATCCTCGATCACGGCCAGGCCGTGGCGCTCCGTCAGGGGAAGGATCTCCTCCAGTGCCGCCATCTGGCCGAAGAGGTGCACCACGACGATCCCCCGGGTGCGTGGGGTGATCGCCGCCTCAACCGCGCGGGGCGACAGATTGAATGTGGCCGAGTCGATGTCGACGAAGACCGGCGTTCCACCGGCATTGTGGATGGCGCCGGCGGTAGCGAAGAAGGTGAACGGAGTGGTGATAATCTCGTCACCGGGCGCCAGGTCCAGCGCCTTGAGCGGCAGCAGGAGGGCGTCGGTGCCGCTGGCACACCCGATGGCGTGGCGCACATGGGAGAGCTGGGCCACCGCGGCCTCCAGCTGCCCCACCTCGGGACCCATGATGAAGCCTTGCCGCTCGATCACCGCCATGACCGCCGGGACCACTTCGTCCTTGATGGTGCGGTACTGAGCCACCAAGTCGAGCAGGGGTACGTTCACGTTTCAGTCCAGGTTGACGCCGCGCCGGGCAGACCCAGCGCGATCCATGTGGAAAGCGCCCGTGCCGCGGCCGAAGCCGGCGAGCCGGGCGCAGCAGAAAGCGGAACCCTCGATAGCCGCGTAACTTAGCCTCACGCGCCGGGCGGGTCAATCTGGCGCAGCAGGCCTCCCTCCTCGCGATAGCCGGCGCCGCAGGCGGGACACGAAGCGGCTCCGTCCCGGACGGTCAGCGTGAGCCCGCACTGACAGATCCACCCGACTCTCCTGGCGGGCACGCCGACCATCACGGCATACGCCGGCACATCGCTCCGGACCACGGCGCCAGCGCCGATGAAGCTGTACTCCCCGAGCGTCACCCCACAGATAATGGTGGCGTTGGCCCCGATCGAGGCCCCCCGGCGGACCAGGGTGGACCGGTATTCCGACTTGCGGGAGACGTGACTTCGGGGATTCACCACGTTGGTGAACACGCAGCTCGGACCGCAGAACACGTCGTCCTCGAGGGTGACCCCCTCGTAGATCGAGACGTTGTTCTGCACCTTCACATTGTCGCCCAGGCGGGTGCCGCCCATCACCACGACGTTCTGGCCCAGGTTGCAGCGCTCGCCGATCACGGCACCGGGCATGATGTGGCAGAAGTGCCAGATCTTGCTTCCCCGGCCGATCACCGCGCCGTCGTCGACGTAGGAGGACTCATGGACGAAGTAGTCAGGCATGTGGACCTGTGGGTGGTAAACGGTCGCCGAAGAGCCAAGCCTACTCGGGGTTCAGATACTCACCTCGGGACCCGATCAGCTTCACCTCCGGCTCGAGCCGCACGCCGAAGGCATGCTCGACCTCTCGCTGCGCCTGCTGGATCAGCGCACGCACGTCGGCGGCGGTGGCGTTGCCGGTATTGACGAAGTAGTTGGCGTGCATCGGCGAGACCTGCGCCCCTCCGACCCGAATGCCCTTGAGCCCCGCGGCCTCGACCAGCTGGCCGGCAGTGCGGGGGCCGTCACGCTGCGCCCAGCTCGGTCCGGCCGGATTCTTGAACACGCTTCCGCAGCACGGCTGGTTGAACGGGGTGCCTCGCTGACGCCACTCGAACATCTCGGCGATCTGCTCGTCCAGCACCGGCTGCGCCTCGGGCTTGAGCCGGACCACTGCCTCCAGCACGATGCGGCCGTCGAGCCCGCTTCGCCGGTAGGTGAACGGGACCTCCGCGCGCTGGAGCACGCTGTCCCGGCCGGTCTCGTCTACCACTGTGACCCGCTCCACCACCGCGGCCCAGTCGCCGCCGTGGCACCCGGCGTTCATGTAGACCCCACCGCCGGCCGTGCCGGGCACACCCACGAAGATGTGGAGTCCCGCGAATCCCGCGGACGTGGTGCGCCGGGCGGCGAGCGGCGCCGGAAGCCCGGCGCCCACCACCCAGCGCTCCCCGTCCTGGCGGAGGTGGTCGAGCCCCTTCCCCAGCCGGATCACCAGCGCGTCCAGCCCCTCATCCGGCAGCAGGATGTTGGAGCCGAGCCCAACGGCGAACCAGGGCACGCCCGCCGCATGCGCCATCCCGAGCGCGACCGCCACGTCCTCCGGCCCCGCCGGAAGGACCACCGTAGCCGGCCCACCGATCCGGTAGGTCGAGTACCGGGCCAGCGGCTCCGCCTCTCGCACCTCGCCCCGAAGCCGCGCGCGCACCGCCTGGGCAAAGGCTGGATCGCGGGCGCTTATCCGGTCCACTCGGGCGACATCTCCCGCGCCATCGCGTGCCATTCCTGCAGCGAGCGCACCTCTCCGGCCCGGCTGCGGAGCGCGATGATGGCGTCGCACGCTGCGGAGGCGCCGGAGAGTGTGGTGGTGTAGGGCACCCGGTGCTGCAGGGCGGCCCGGCGGATGGCGTAGTCGTCCTGCTGGCTGAGCTTTCCCAGCGGCGTATTGATGAGGAGTTGGATCTGCCCCGAGACCAGCAGATCGATGGCGTTGGGCCGGCCCTCGTGCACCTTCAGCACCCGCTCGGTGGGGATGCCGCGCGCGCGCAGGTAGCGCGCGGTGCCCTCGGTGCCGAGCACCCGGAATCCGAGGGCGTGGAAGCGCCGGGCGATGGGAACTACGGTGCCTTTGTCGTGGTCGTTGACCGTCACGAACACCGCGCCGTCCAGGGGAAGGGCGCCCTCGGCGGAGATCTGGGCCTTGGCGAACGCCATGCCGAAGGAATCGGCGATGCCCATCACTTCGCCGGTCGAGCGCATCTCGGGGCCCAGGATCAGGTCCACCCCGGGGAGCTTGCTGAAGGGAAAGACCGCCTCCTTCACCGCGACGTATGGCTGCAGCACGTCGTCCACCAGCCCCAGGTCGTCGAGCGTCTTGCCGGTCATGATCGCGGCGGCCAGGCTGGCCAGCGGGACGCCGGTGGTCTTGGAGACGAACGGCACCGTCCGCGATCCGCGCGGGTTCACCTCCAGCACGTAGACCACCCCGTGCTTGATGGCATATTGCACGTTGAGAAGACCCACCACACCGAGCCGCTCGGCGAAGGCCCGGGTGTGCCGCCGCATCTCCTCCACCTGGCTCTCGGTGATGAGATACGGCGGCAGCACGCAGGCCGAGTCGCCCGAGTGAATGCCGGCGTCTTCGATGTGCTGCATCACCCCGCCGATCACGCAGCGGGTGCCGTCGGCGATGGCGTCGACATCGGCCTCGAAGTCGTCTTCCAGGAAGCTGTCGATCAGCACCGGGTGCTCGGGCGCGACCCGCACCGCCCGTTCGAAGTAGCTCCGGAGCGACGCGTCGTCATACACGATTTCCATCGCGCGGCCGCCGAGCACGTAGGAGGGGCGCACCAGCACCGGATATCCCACCCGGGCGGCCACGCCCACGGCCTCCTGCACCGAGAACGCGACTCCGCTCGGCGGCTGGGCCACGCCGAGTTCGCGGGTGATCGCCTCGAAGCGCCCGCGGTCCTCCGCCAGGTCGATGGCCTCCGACGAGGTGCCTAGGATGGCGATCCGCTCGCGCTCGAGCCCCCGCGCCAGCCGGAGCGGCGTCTGCCCGCCGAATTGGACCACCACGCCGACCGGCTGTTCCACCGCCACGATCTCCAGCACGTCCTCCAGCGTGAGCGGCTCGAAGTAGAGCGCGTCGGAGATGTCGAAGTCGGTGGAGACCGTCTCGGGGTTGGAGTTCACCATGACGGTGCGGTACCCCAGCTCCCGGAAGGCGATCGCCGCGCGGACACAGCAATAGTCGAACTCGACTCCCTGGCCGATCCGGTTGGGCCCGCTGCCGAGGATGACGACGGTCGGCTCGCCGCTGGTGCGGGCCTCGTTCTCCTCGTCGTAGGAGCTGTAGAGGTACGGTGTCGAGGAGGGGAACTCGCCGGCGCAGGTGTCCACGGTCTTATAGGCCGGCCGGATCCCCAGGCGGTGCCGCTCGGTGCGGACCGCCTCTTCGCTGATCCCGCGGAGCTCGGCGAGCTGGCGGTCGGCGAAGCCCAGCCGCTTCATCCGGCGGAGCGCGGAGCGGGCCTCCTCTTCACCCGCCGGGGCCGATGCGGCCCACGCGCGCTCCGCCTCTAACAACTCGGCGAGCTGGTGGAGGAACCAGGGGTCGATTCCGGTCCGCTCGGCCACCGCCTCGACCGAGGCGCCGAGCTGGAGGGCCCGCTTGACCTGGAAGATGCGCTCGGGTGTCGGCCTCCGGAGCGCCGCGAGCACGGTCTCCAGGCTGCCGTCCTGGAGCCGGTCGTCGGCGGGCACGGCGCCCATCACCCACCCGATCCGGTCGGCTTCCAGTCCACGGAGTCCTTTCTGGAAGGCCTCCTTGAAGGTGCGTCCGATCGCCATCGCCTCGCCCACCGATTTCATCTGGGTGGTGAGCGTCGGGTCGGCGGTGGGGAACTTCTCGAAGGCGAAGCGGGGGATCTTCACCACCACGTAGTCCAGCACCGGTTCGAACGAGGCGGGCGTGGTGCGGGTGATGTCGTTGGGCAGCTCGTCCAGCCGGTATCCCACCGCCACCTTGGTCCCGATCCGCGCGATTGGGAAACCGGTGGCCTTGGAGGCCAGTGCCGAGGAGCGAGACACCCGTGGGTTCATCTCGATGACCAGCTGCTCGCCAGTCACGGGATCGACGGCGAACTGGATGTTGCAGCCGCCGGCCGCCACCCCAACCTCCCGGATGATCCGGATCGACGCGTCGCGCATGACCTGATACTCCCGGTCGGTCAGCGTCATCGCCGGAGCCACGGTGATGGAATCGCCGGTGTGGACGCCCATCGGATCGAGGTTCTCGATCGAGCAGACGATCACCACATTGTCCGCGCCGTCCCGCATCACCTCGAGCTCGAACTCCTTCCAGCCGATGATGCTGCGCTCCACCAGCACGGAGCCGACCGGAGAGAGATCCAGCCCACGCCGGACCAAGGTCTCGAACTCCTCCAGATTGTAGGCGATGCCGCCACCGGTACCGCCCAACGTGAAGGAGGGCCGAAGAATGGCCGGGTAGCCGGTCACCTCCACGGCGTCCAGCGCCTCCTCCACGCTCCGGATGGTGCGCCCCTGGGGCGTGGCCAGCCCGATCCGGCGCATCGCATCGGCGAACTCCTGGCGGTCCTCGGCCAGCCGGATGGCGCGCTCGTTGGCGCCGATCAGCTCCACACCGTACTTCTCCAGGGTGCCGTCCCGCTGCAGGGCCATGGCCACGTTGAGCGCGGTCTGCCCGCCCATCGTGGGAAGCAGAGCATCAGGGCGCTCCCGCTCGATGACCTTGGCCACCCACTCCGGCGTCACCGGCTCGATGTAAGTCCGGTCGGCCAGCTCGGGATCGGTCATGATGGTGGCTGGATTGGAATTGACCAGGATGACGCGATAGCCCTCTTCCTTGAGCGCCCGCACGGCCTGGGTGCCCGAGTAGTCGAACTCGGCCCCCTGCCCGATGACGATGGGGCCCGAGCCGATGAGGAGAATCGTTTCCAGGTCAGTCCGCTTCGGCATCCACCAGTCTCCGCAGAGTCTGCTCCAGTGAGATCGAGGGCGCCCACCCCGTGGCGCGCCGGAGTTTAGTCGAATCGCCAACGAGATGGGGAATGTCGCTGCTCCGGCGCAGCACGGGATCCGGCTCCGGCCGAGCGCGCACCCCGATAAGCTCGGCGAGTCGCTCGAACAGCTCGGCCACCGAGAGGCCCTCGCCCCGCGCGATGTTGTACGCTTCCCCCGGCACGCCGAGCCGGAGCAGCGCGGAGTATGCCTCGACCACGTCCCCCACGTCGAGCAGGTCGCGCACTGGGTCGAGGTTTCCGGTCGGGACCGTGGCGGCACCGGTGCGCCGGGCCTCGCGGAGGCGTTGCGCCAGCGCGGGCGCGACGTATTGGGCGCTCTGTCCCGCTCCAGTGTGGGGAAAGGGACGCGCGATCACCACCCGGAGTCCGCTGCGCCGCCACTCCGCCAGCGAGGCCGCCTCGGCACCGGCTTTGCTGGCGGCGTAGGGAGAGAGCGGCCGCAGGGGATCGGTCTCGACCCGGGGCACCGGCTCGGCCACGCCGTACACCTCGCCGGTGGAGACCACCAGCACCAGCGGGTCGGCCAGACCAGCCTCGCGAAGCGCGGCCGCGCCCGCGATCAGGCGTGCGGTGCCCGCCGCGTTCACCAGCCACGCGCCGCCCGGATCGTGACTGGCTTCGCGATTGGACGCCACCGCGGCCAGGTGGACGATCGCGTCCGGCCGCCAGGCGAGGACCGAGCGAACCGACTCGTCGTCGGTAATCTCCAACCGGAACGTCTCCGGAGCCGGCCCGGCGGGGCCGGCTTCGGTCCACTCGACCTCCGGGCCACCGGGACGACACGCCGCCGCAACCTGGTGCCCCGCCTGCAGCAGCCGCCTCACCAGATGCCGGCCAACGAAGCCGTCGGCTCCGGTGACCAGAACCTTCACGACCGGTGGCTCCCTCTGAGCCGGTCGAGATCGGCGTCGACCATCATTTTCACCAGATCGGCGAAGCCGATCCGCGGGGACCAGCCGAGCTCACGGCAGGCTTTGCTGGGGTCCGCGATCAGCACGTCCACCTCGGCGGGGCGGAAGTACTTGGGATCGCTCACGACGTGCTTCCGCCAGTCGAGCCCGACGTGGGCAAAGGCGACCTCCACCAGATCCCGAACGCTGTGGGCCTCACCGGTACCGACCACGTAGTCCTGGGGCCCCTCCCGCTGCAGTATCCGCCACATCGCTTCGACGTAGTCTCCGGCAAAGCCCCAATCCCGCCGGGCGTCCAGGTTGCCCAGCCGGATCTCCCGCGCCAGCCCCAGCTTGATGCGGGCCACGCCGTCGGTCACCTTCCGGGTGACGAACTCGATCCCCCGCCGGGGCGACTCGTGGTTGAAGAGGATCCCGCTCACGGCGTAGAGCCCGTACGACTCGCGATAGTTCACCGTGATCCAGTGCCCGTACACCTTGGCCACGCCGTAGGGAGAGCGCGGATAAAACGGGGTGTCCTCCCGCTGCGGTGTCTGGGTCACCTTGCCGAACATCTCGGACGAACTCGCCTGATAGAAGCGCGCCACCGGGTGAACCAGACGGATCGCCTCCAGGATGCGGGTGACTCCGAGCGCGGTGAACTCGCCCGTGAGCACCGGCTGGCTCCAGGAGGTGGGCACGTACGATTGCGCGGCGAGATTGTACACCTCGTCCGGCCGGGACTCCTGCAGCACCACCGTGAGGGAATGCTGGTCCAGCAGGTCCGCGGCGACCACCTCGATCCGGTCGAGCAGGTGCTCGATCCGCTCGTAGCTGTGGTGGCTGGTCCGGCGGACCACTCCCACCACCTCGTACCCCTTCTGCAGCAGCAGCTCGGCGAGGTAGGAGCCGTCCTGCCCGGTCACACCGGTGATCAGCGCCTTAGGCATGAGACGCATCCTGGGGAGGTTGTGTCATGAGCTTGGGCTCACTATGTTTAGCGGTTTCCAGCGAACCCGGTCAGCCGACGAATGCGGTCAAGCCGAGCTGGATCAGTGCGCTCCCGTCAGCGACTTCAGAGGGTGGATCTATGGCACGGGTCTGTACCGTGTGCGCCAAGGGGCCGGTCACCGGCAACAACGTGAGTCACGCGAACAACCGCACCAAGCGGCGCTGGTATCCCAACCTGCAGACGGTCCGGATATTGGTCGATGGCGCACCCAAGCGGGTCCGGGTGTGTACGCAGTGCCTGAAGAGTAACCGAATCAAGAAGGCCAGCTGACGAAAAAAAGGGGACCCGAGGGTCCCCTTCGTCGTTCCAGTGGCTCGCCGGACCGGTCACTCGGAGAGCAGCTCGATCCGCGCGATGTCCGCGCCGTCGCCGGAGCGGTGACCCAGCTTGAGAATCCGGGTATAGCCACCGGGCCGCGCGGCAAAGCGCGGCCCGATCTCGGCGAAGAGCCGGGACAGGGTTTCCCGGTCCTTGATCCGCCGCTGAACCAGCCGCCGGGCGTGCAGATCGCCCCGGCGGGCCAGGGTGATCAGCTTCTCGGCAAACGGACGCAGCTCCTTGGCCTTGGCCTCGGTGGTGATCACCCGGCCGTGGTCGAACAGACTGGTGGCCATGTTGTTGAGCATGGCGCGCCGATGGGTCGAGGTGCGGGAGAGCTGGCGACCCTTGGCCCGGTGCCGCATCAGAACACCTCTCCTGCCCCGGCCGACGGCTGTGCCATGGGGGGCACGCCGGGGCGCAGCACGCGCAGCTCCCCGTCGGTCTCCTCGAACGCCATGCCGAAGTTGAGCCCTTCCCGCTGCAGCAGCTCGGCGATCTCGCCCAGGGCCTTCTCGCCCACGTTCTTGACCTTGAGCAGGTCGTCCTCGGAGAACTCGACCAGATCTTTGAGGGTGCGGATGTTCGAGTTCTTGAGCGAGTTGAGCGACCGCACCGAGAGGCCGAAGTCGTCGATCGGCCGGCCCAGGCGCTGCCGGAGGTTGGCCCCGCCAGCCACGGCGGCGCCGGCCCCGCCATCGCGCATGGTGGGCACCTTGCCGAAGTCGACGAAATACTGGAAATGCACCTGGGCCAGCGCGGCCGCGTAGGCGATCGCGTCTTCCGGGGTGATGGTCCCGTTGGTCTCGACCGACACGGTGAGCCGGTCGTAGTCGGTGCGCTGACCGACGCGGGTCTCGGCCACCGAGAAGTTGGCCCGGCGAACCGGATTGTAGATGGCGTCGATGCGGACCAGGTCGACCGGAAGCGACCGGTCGGCGGGATGCATCTCCGCTTCCACATAGCCCCGGCCCTTGTTCACGTACAGCTCCATGCTGACCTCGCGGTCGTCCTGGAGGGTGAACAGCAGGTGCTCGGGATTCTTCACGGTGACCGACCCATGCTCCTGGATGTCGCGCGCGTACACCGGGCCGGCGCCTTCCCGGCGGATGTGGAGCACGGCCTCGTCCACCTCTTCGGCGAGCACCAGGGTCAACGCCTTGAGCCGCTGCACCACTTGGTGCACGTCCTCCAGCACGCCCTGGACGGTCTGGTGCTCGTGTACGACGCCGTCCAGCCGGAAGCCCCAGACGGCGCTGCCGCGAAGGCTCGAGAGCAGGAGCCGGCGCAACGAATTGCCCAGCGTGTAGCCGAAGCCCCGCTCCAGCGGCTGCAGGCGGAACTCGGCGGCATTGGGGTTGTCGTCCCGCTTCGTCATCTCGACGAGATGGGGACGAACCAACCCGGTCAGGTCAATGGTCATGGTCACTTCGAGTAGAGCTCGACGATGAGCTGTTCTTGCGCATTGATCGGGATGGCATCGCGGGTGGGCCGCTCCAGCAGCCGCCCGGCCGCCTTGTCGCTGTCCACCGAGAGCCAGGAAACCGGCTGACCGCGGGAGGCGCTCTCCTGGGCCAGCTTGACCGAGACGTTCTCCCGGCTGGGCGCCGCGACCCGGACTTCCTCACCGGGAATGACGCCGTACGAGGGAATGTCGACCCGGTGGCCGTTCACTTCGACGTGCCCATGGGTGATCAGCTGGCGCGCGGCCTTGCGGCTGGACGCGAAGCCCAGCCGGTAGACCACGTTGTCCAGCCGGGTCTCGAGCGCGACGAGGAGGTTGGTGCCCTTCACCCCCGGCTCGCGGGTCACGTCCTCGAAGGTGTTGCGGAACTGGCGCTCGGAGAGGCCGTACATCCGCTTCACTTTCTGCTTCTCCCGCATCTGCTTGGCGTACTCCGAGGCCTTCCGCTGGCGCCCGCCGCTCTGGCCGTGCTGGCCGGGTGCATAGGCGCGGCGCTCGACCGGGCACTTCTCGGTGAGACACTTGGTGCCCTTGAGGAACAGCTTGGTGGCCTCGCGGCGGCAGAGGCGGCAGCTCGGTCCGACGTATCTCGACATGGCTCAGACCCGCCGCTTCTTCGGGGGACGGCACCCGTTGTGAGGAATCGGCGTGACGTCCCGGATGGATACGACGCGCAGTCCGACCGACGCGAGCGCCTGGATGGCGGACTCGCGCCCGCTCCCCGGCCCCTGGACCCGGACGTGCACCCGGCGCACCCCGAGGTTCATCGCCTCGCGGCCGCAATTTTCTGCCGCCACCGTGGCGGCGAAGGGGGTGGACTTCTTGGAGCCCTTGAAGCCGGCCTTCCCGGCCGATCCCCAGGCCAGCGTGTTGCCCCTGAGGTCGGTGATGGTGATCAGCAGGTTGTTGAAGGTCGCCGCGATGTGGGCGATGCCTTCGGACTCGACCACTTTCTTGGCGCGCTTGGCGCTGGGCGCTTTGGCCGGGGCGGGAGCGGTCATCTTACTTCTTGGTCACTTTCTTCTTGCCGGCGATGGCCCGGCGCGGACCCTTCTTGGTGCGCGCGTTGGTGTGGGTCCGCTGGCCGCGGACCGGGAGGCCCCGGCGGTGGCGGATGCCCCGGTAACTGCCGATATCCATCAGGCGCTTGATATTCATCGCCACTTCGGTGCGAAGGGCGCCTTCGACCTTCACCGAGCGCTCGATGATCTGACGGAGCCGCGCCACTTCGTTGTCCGAGAGGTCCCGGACCCGGGTATCGGGGCTCACACCGGTTTCGCTGAGGAGCCGGCTGCTGGTGGGACGGCCGATCCCGAAAATGTAGGTCAGGGCGATTTCGACACGCTTCTCGCGTGGAAGGTCCACGCCCGCGATGCGCGCCATGATCAGCCTTGCCGCTGTTTGTGCTTGGGATTGCGCTTGCAGATGATGCGGACCACGCCCTGTCGCTTGACGACCTTGCAGTGCTCGCAAATCGGCTTCACGCTCGAACGAACCTTCACAGTTTCTCCGGGCCGGTTAGGGACTAGCTGTCCAATATAGAACGGCCCGGGAAGTGATGCAAGGCGGGGACTTTACCCTTCACCCCACGACGCGCAGCTCCACCAGCCTCCACCCCTTTGGCCCCAGCCGGTAACCCAGAAGCAGGCTCTGCAGCCGCACGTCCTGGGTCCCGGCCACCCGGTACTGCCGTTGCAGCTCTACATAGCCCTGCCCCGGCTCCACCTCGCGCGCCGCCCGGACGTTGATCTCCACTTCCTGCGCCCCGGCCAGAAAGTCCGAGATCAACGCCGCGGACTGGGCAGGGCCCAGCGCCGTCGACGGGTCGGCGCCCGGAAGCTGCAGGACCAGCCCGGGGCTCTCGGCCACCAGGCCCGCGGCATCATGGGCCAGCCAGGCCTTCCGGGCCTGTTCCGCCGACTCGGTGAGCCCGCGCTGCTGCGCCTGGAGCACCAGTGGGAGGAGTACCGCGAGCAGGATCACGAGCCGACGCACTGGGCCTCCTCCACGAACCCGCGGAACGCCGCCCCCGCATCGCCGGCCTGCAGGATCGGCCGGCCGATCACGAGGTGGGTCGCGCCTGCGGCCACGGCGTCCGCGGCCGTGGCCACCCGAATCTGGTCCCCTTCCGGGTCGCTGCCTCGGCGGATGCCCGGCACCACGATCAAGGCCTGAGGTCCCAGGCGGTGCCGCACGGCCGCCACCTCGCGAGGCGAGCAGACTAGGCCGGCGAGGCCGGCCTCGAGCGCCTCCACCGACTGTCGCTCCACCTCCGCCAGGAGGTCCATCTCGGGCCGGCCGATCGCTCGTGCGTACGATGTCGCGTCATGGGAGGTGAGCACCGTGACGCCGATCAACTTGAGATCGGCTCCGGCGCTTGCGACCGCCGCCGCCATCATCCTGGCGCCGCCGAGGGTATGCACCGTCGCCAGAGCCACGCCGAGCTCCCGCGCCGCGCCGACTGCCTCGCTCACCGTGTTGGGGATGTCGTGCCATTTGAGATCCAGAAAGACACTGAGCCCGCGCCGCACCAGTGTGCGAACCAGATCGGGACCCTCCCGCGTCATGAGGATGGACCCGACCTTGACCCACCGGGCTTCCGGCACCCGATCGAGCAACCGAAGGGCCTCCGCGCCGCTCGGCAGATCCAGGGCGATGATCACCTCAGCCATCATGACGCTCCAGCTCTGCGAGGATCCGTTCCGGGAGTCGAGGATCGGCCAAGGCGGCGGTGCCCAACCCCACCAGTGACGCGCCCACGCCGAGGTACTGCCTGACGTCGGCCGCCGAGCGGACGCCGCCCACTCCGATTACCGGCATACCATCGGTCCGCTCCACCACCCGCGCCACCGCGAGAAGGCCGACCGGCAGCAGTACCGGGCCGCTGACTCCTCCGTACCCGTTCCCCAGGCGGCGCGCCCCGTCCCCTGCAAGGAGGAGGCCGGGAATGGTGTTCACCACCGAGACCGCGTCTGCCCCGGCGTCCCGGGCCACCAGCGCCATCGCCGGAATGTCGGGCAGGACGGGCGACAGCTTGGCCACGAGGGGTAACTCGGTGCGCGTGCGGCAGAGGGCGACGATGCGGCGGACACACTGCGGGTCTGCCCCGAACTCGATGCCGCCCGCGCTGGTATTGGGACACGACAGATTCAGCTCGAACCCGGACAGCCCGGGCGCGCCGTCGAGTCCGCTCACCACGGCCGCGTACTCTTCGACGGTGAAGCCCACCACGTTGACCAGCACCTGGGCTCGCGACAGGCGCGACGCGAGCCACGGGAGGTGCTCCGAGCGGACCCGCTCCAGCCCGGGATTCGCCAGACCGACAGAGTTGAGCATCCCGCCCCGGAACTCCGCCACCCGGGGAGGAGGGTTGCCGTGCCGAGGCTCGAGCGAGACCGCCTTGGTGACCAGGCCACCGAGTCGGTCGAGATCGAGGACGCCATCCAGCTCGCGGCCGAAGCCGGCCGTACCGGCGGCGAGAATGATCGGATTCTGAAAGCGGCGGCCGAGCAGCGTCCGGGAAAGATCGCCGGCGGCGACCGTCACGGCTCGGGCCGGCGCGGCCGCCCCGGCCGGCCCGGAGTGGCCACGCTGTCGAGGGCGCCCGGCCGCCGCTGCGGTGTCACCGAGGGCGCCTGTTCGCCGCCCGGCTGCCGACCCCGGACCTGGCCGGTGCGACGAGGGGCAGCCTCAGCGGCCGCGAAGCTGCGGAGCGAGTCTTCCAGCAGTTGGTAGGCCGGCGCTTCCTCGCCTCGGACCAGTGCGGCGTACGGACTGGCGGCGTAGCGCTCGGAGAGAAGCGTGCGCGCGGTGTCGGCCCAGGACGAGTCCAGCTGCTGCGCCGCCAGGAGCGCCTTCGGAGCGTAGGGCGAGTTGGGCACGCCCTCCACAATGCGGCGGAAGAGAGTCGCGGCGAGCATCGGTGCCCCGAGCGAGTCCCGGGCGACCTCGGCCACCAGGAAGAGGCGCAGGTCCTCTTGGGGAGCGGCAACATCGGCGGAGTCCGCCACGCCACGAACGCGATCGACGGCAAGGTGAAGCGGGGCGGCCTCCTCTACAGCCAGACCACTGCTCTGGCTCAGCGCTTGGAGCGAGTCACTCACTGGTCCGAGCTCGGCCGCGGACCGGACCCGCGCGAGCGAGCGCCGCATCAGCCGCAGCCTGGCTCGGCGGGCATCCACCGTGTTGCCGCCAACCTGGACGGCCTCCTGCAGGCGCCGAGTAGCTCGGGCGGAGTCGGTGAGGGTGAGTCGCTCGGCATCATCCAGCAGCCAGCGCGCCCGCAACTCCGGCGCGGGTGGCCGTTTCTCGATCAGCCGGTCGACCAGCCTCGAAGCATCTCCAGGACTCTGTCCTGCCAGGGCCGCCACCAAGTCATCCCAGGACCGGGTCGAATCGGCCCGCGAGATCAGCGTATCGACCACTGCAAACGCCTCGGCCTTGCGGCCCGCGCCCGCCAGCGCGAGGAACAGGTCTTCCTGCGCCCGAGGGTCGGCGGACTCCTGGAAGAGCGTCACGGCCTCCTGATAGCGGCCCGCCAGCCGGAGCACCCGGGCATGCTGCAGACGGGCCTCCCGCCTCCGCACCGGATCCCGGCTGTCGATCACGCGGATGAACGCCAGATCGGCCGCGTTGGCATCACCCGCCTCCAGAGTGCAGCGCCCGAGCGCGAGGATTCCCTCTTCGGCCAGCTGGGTTCCCGGGGCAAGCAGGGCCGCATGACCCAGCGGAGAAACGGCCGGGCCGCACTGGCCCAATCGGGCGAGGGCCACGCCGCGCAAGACGGCCGCCTGGTTGGCGTACTTGCTGTCCGGGTGGCGGACCGAGACCGACTCGGCGCGGATGACCACCTGGCCCCAGAGGTTGGTGGCTTCGAAGGTGCGCCCGTCGCGCTCGGCTTTTCGAGCCGAGCGGGCCAGCCGATTGGCGTTATACATCCCGTTGTAGTAGACGCAGCCGCCCAGCAGCAGAACGGCCAGCAGGCCACAGCACTTCGATAGCGACCTCATCGGCGGGTCCCCGAGTCGGCCGAGGTCTCCGTCTTTCGCTCGTATTCGTGCAGGTACTCGACGATGGCATCGGCCACGGCCGACGCGAGGGCCTTCTGGCTGGAGCGCGCCGTCAGGAAGCGCCCGTCCTGGGGATTGGTGCTGTATCCCATCTCGACCAGAATGGCGGGCCGACGTGCGGTGGTCAGGACCATGAACCCAGCCTGCTTGACCCCCCGGCTTTCACCGGTGTGCACGGTGCCGAGCCCGCGCTGTACCAGCTCGGCCATCCGAGCGGATTCGCGGAGATGCTCGTTCTGCTGCAGGTCCTTGAGAATGAAGTCGAGGCCGCCGACCGTACCGATCTCACTCGGGTCGGCCTCGAAGCGCACGGCATCGTTCTCCATCTTGGCCACCCGGGCGGCGTCCTCGGTCTTGGCTTCGGCCAGGAAGAAGGTCTCGTAGCCGCGCACGTCGGTATAGCCGGGCCGGCGCGCCAGCGAGTTCACGTGGAGGCTGACGAACACGTCGCAGGCCTCGCTGCAGTAGCCGCCCCGGTCTCCCAAGGCGATCAGGGTGTCGGTGGTGCGGGTCATGATGACGCCGATGCCGCGCCGGCGTAGCTCCTCGCGCAGCAGCAGGCCCACCTGGAGGGTCACATCCTTTTCTCGGGTGCCCCGGGGGAAGAAGACGCCGGGGTTGCCCGGATCGACACCCCCATGTCCGGGGTCGATAGTGACGACGTGACCCGGGTGGAGTCCGTTGCTCATGCGGGCCACGGCCGTCCGCGCCGGCGCCGCGGGCGCCGGCGCGCCGAGATCCCGGAGCCGGCCGGTGCGACCATCGTAGCGGTACCGCTCTCCCAAATAGTACGGCAGAATCTCGGCGACAAATTGAAAGGGAAGGAACAGGCTGTCCCGGGAAAGCGACGCCGGCCCGGCCAGGGGGCGGAGCTGGCTGCTGAACACGAACAGCGGCGCCCCCACCAGGAATCGGAACGGCTGGTGCGCCACCGTCACTTCGGCCCATCCGCTGTCGATCCGGACGGTGCCGCTCAACGCGGTCAGCAGCCGGGCTGCCGAGAGCACGGGCGCGCCGGAGGCGTCCAGACTGACCGGCACTCGGGTGTCTCCCCGGGTGCCACTCACCGTCACCTCACGGGGAACCGTGCTACCGAGCAGGACGGCGAAGAGGCCAAGCGTGGCGATCATCGGCGGCCCCGAACCGAGACCGCCCGCGCCATCTCCCGCTCCTCTGCCCGCCGCTTGAGGTCCTCGCGCTTGTCGTGCTGCTTCTTGCCCCGGCCGAGAGCGAGGACCACCTTGGCGCGTCCATTCTTGAAGTAGAGCTCGAGCGGCACCAGGGTCAGTCCCCGCTGCTCCACCGCGCCGATGAGCTTCTCGATCTCCCGGCGATGGAGGAGGAGCTTGCGGGACCGGACCGGATCGTGATTGTAGCGATTGCCCTGCTCGTACGGAGTGATGTTCATGCCCTCCAGGAACACCTCGCCCCTCCGCACTCTGGCGTAGGCCTCCTTGATGGAGGCCTTCCCATTGCGGAGCGACTTGACCTCGGTCCCGGTCAGCACGATCCCCGACTCCCACGTCTCGAGAATGTGGTAGTCGTGGGTCGCCTTCGGGTTCCGGGCGACCGACTGCCTGCGCTCATCGGGTGGGGGAGTCTCGCGGGTCACGTCGCCATTCCTAAGCAAAGGATAGGCCACCACTTCGGGAGGGTCAACCCGATGAGGACCTGGCTAGGACTGGCTCAGCCGTGATCGCTCCCGGAGGCCGGCTTCCGATATCGAGATATCACGTCTCGTTTCCGGAAGCCCACAACCTTTGAGGGGGTCGGATGTGGGTTGATTCTGCTCCTGCGGCGCGCTAGCTTTGCGCCCTCGCCGAAGTGGTGGAACTGGTAGACGCGCTGCGTTCAGGGCGCAGTGGGCGCAAGCCCGTGCGGGTTCGAGTCCCGCCTTCGGCATGGGGGAAGGGCGGCAAGGACGGCAAGGAAGAAACGAGAGGACGGGAGGTCGTCTCACCACGGCCCGCCCTCCTCTCGTTTTTGTGCGTTCGCTCCGTGTGTACGTTCGCTCCCTGCCGTCCTTGCCGTCTTTACCGTCCTTGCCGCCCTTGCCACCCTCCCTAGTACCTTGCCATCCCCGGCTCGATCCGCTCGGCCCATGCGTCGATGCCCCCGGCCAGGTTCCGCACCTTGCCGAAGCCGGCGCCCCGCAGGATCTCCAGCGCCTTCATCGACCGTGCACCGTGATGGCACTGGGTGACGATCTCGGCATGTCCGTCCAACTCGCCCAGGCGGTCGGGAAGCTGGCTCAGCGGAATGAGCCGGGCGCCCTCGATGTGGCTGATCTCCCACTCGTGGGGCTCGCGGACATCGATCAGGACCAGCTCGTCCCCCTTGGCCTCCCGCTCGCGGGCGAACTCCTCGACCGAGATCTCCAGTCCGGTGTAATCCGGCTCCGCCCCGATTCCGCAGAAAGCCTGATAGTCGATCAGCTCGTGGATGGTCGGGCGGTCTCCGCAGATCGGGCAGTTGGGATCCTTCCGCAGCTTGAGCTCCCGGAAACGGAGCTTGAGCGCGTCGAACAGGACCAGGCGGCCGATAAGCGTGTTGCCGGCGCCGATGATCCACTTGATCGTCTCCAGGGCCTGGATGCTGCCGATGATGCCGGGCAGGACCCCCAGGACACCGCCTTCGGCGCAGCTAGGCACCAGTCCCGGCGGCGGCGGCTCGGAGTAGAGGCACCGGTAGCAGGGACCTTCCTTGGCGTAGAACAGGGAGGCCTGCCCCTCGAACCGGAAGATGCTGCCATAGACGTTGGGCTTGCCCAGCAGCACGCAGGCGTCGTTGACCAGATAGCGGGTGGGGAAGTTGTCGGTCCCGTCGACCACGATGTCGTATTCCCTGAACAGGTCGAGCGCGTTCTCCGACGTGAGCCGGGCTTCGTGGGTCTCCACCGAGACATTGGGATTGAGATCGGTGAGTCGGGCCTTGGCGGACTCCAGCTTCGAGTGACCGAGCGTGGAGGTGCCGTGCACGATCTGCCGTTGCAGGTTGGTCAGATCCACGACGTCGAAGTCCACGATCCCGATGGTGCCGACGCCTGCCGCGGCGAGGTAGAGTGAGAGCGGTGAGCCCAGCCCGCCGGCGCCGATGGTGAGCACTCTCGCGGCCTTGAGCTTCCGCTGACCCTCCACCCCGACTTCTGGAAGGAGGAGATGGCGGGAATAGCGCAGGATCTCCGCGTGGGAGAGCTTGGGCAGCGCCGTCTCCACCGCCGGCCGCCCCCCTGCGATGCTGGGGACGATGGTCAGCACGTCGCCCTCTCGCACCGGAGTGGCGGTGGACTCGAGCTGACGGATGTCGGTGTCGTTGAGGTAGAGGTTGACGAAGTTCCGCAGCCGGCCGTCGTCCTGCACCAGGTGCCGCTTGAGGCCGGAGTGGGCCACCAGCAGCCCATCGAGCACTTCGCCCACGGTACGACCGGGCAGCTCCAGCGCATCGTGCCCGCCGGTGAACCCTCGAAGGGGAGTGGGAATGGAAACGGTCACAGCCATGGTCACACCTCGCTGGGCACTTCGAGTGGCTCGGGATGCATGATGGGGCGCTCGTCGTCCAGCAGCCAACTGGCGACCTCGGTGCCGCGCCCGCCTTCGACGCTGACGATCAGATAACTGTACCAGGGCCAGGCGTGCTCGGCATCGAACGCCGACGGGACCGCCGGATGGTCGGGGTGGGAATGGTAGTAGCCGACGACCTCGAGGCCTTCGGTCCGGAGCGTCGACTCGAGCCGCCTCAGGTCGTCGGGCGCGATGAGATACCGGTGCGGATCATCGGTGCGCCGGTTCACCGCGGGGGCCAGCCGAGTCACTTCCTTCACACCATCGCCATCCAGGCGCCCGACGAGGACGCCGCAGCACTCGGAAGGATACGCCCGCTCCCCGTGCTCCCGGATGGCCTCGATGAGCTGGGCCGGCAACCGAAGGGTCATCGCTCCTCCCAGCGGTGGGGCTCGCTCAGGTAGCGGGCCCCCGTGTCACAGCCGATGACGACGACGACGCCGTCGGGCTCACGCCGAAGGATATCTCGTGCGGCCGCGACCGCGGCTCCCGCCGACCAGCCCACCAGGATGCCGTTCCGGGCAAGCCAGCGGGAGGTGGCGTCCGCGGTCTCGGTGGGGATCTCAGCCACCAGATCGGGTACCGTGGGATCGTACAAGGCCGGGGGCTCCGCTGTCGTGGCCAGGTGCTTCAAGCCTTCCAGTCCGTGATAGGGCGAGTTCGGCTGCACGCCGACCAGGGTCACCCCCGGACTCCTGTCCTTCAGATACCCCCCTGTCCCCATCATGGTTCCCGTGGTGCCCATGGCGGCCACGAAGTGGGTGATCCGTCCCCCGGTCTGGCTCCAGATCTCCGGTCCGGTGGTCTCACGGTGGGCCTGGGCATTGGCGGGATTGCTGTATTGATCGGCGTAGAAGTACTTGGCTGGCTCGGAGGCGGCCAGTTCCCGGGCCCGCTTGACGGCGCCATCGGTGCCCTCCAGCCGATCGGTCAGGACGACCTCGGCGCCGTACACCTCCAGCAGCGCGCGCCGCTCGGGGCTGGCGTTGGCGGGCACGCAGACGGTGACCCCGACGCGAGCCGCGGCGCCCAGCATGGCATAGGCGATCCCGGTGTTTCCGCTGGAGGCATCCAGCAGCCGGCGAGCGGGAAGCTCGCCCCGACGGAGCGCGTCGCGCAGGATGGCCCGCGCCGTCCGGTCCTTGACGCTTCCACCGGGGTTGAGCCATTCGGCCTTGAGCCAGAGGCGGCCCCGCCCTTCAGGCACATCGACCGCCAGGAGGGGGGTGTTCCCCACCGCCTGCCAGAGAGCCGGCTCCCTCTGCGCCGAAAGTGGCCGTACCGCAGTCATCAGCATCCTCCCAAACGAAAAAACCCGACCGTGGGGTCGGGTTGCGGGCGAGGGGCGCGATGCGCTAACTCGCCGACGAGATCCCGACCAGCTCCTGGACCCGGAGTTCCTGTTTCATCAGGTCGGCGAGACTGACGCTCTCCAACAGCTCATCCACCCGCTGCTGGAGGGCATGCCAGACCGGCCGGATGCTACAGGTGGCATCGGGGCTACATCGCGCGGCGTCCACCGGATGGCTTTCGCAATTGACTTCAAACGTCTGGCGCTCCGACGCGGTCATGATGTTTCTCACGGAGATGGCCGCGGGGTCCTTGGCGAGGTAGTACCCGCCTTTGGCGCCGCGCACGCTCTCCACCAGCCCGGCGCGCCTCAAGCGCAGCAGGATCTGTTCGACGTAGTCGGCCGGAAGCTTTTCGATGTCGGCCAGCTCCCGGGCGGCCACCGGGCCGCCGCCGGTGCTGCCCCGGCGGGCGAGATGAAGCGAGATGATCAGGCTGTACTCGGTCCAGGTAGTGACCCGCATAGGAGAGGAATATGATGCCGGGAAGATCGGGTATCAATGGCCACCGGATCGGCCTACTTCTTCTCCTTCTCGGCCGAGGTCCAGCGCGCCACCTCCTCGGGGGACATGTTGCCGTAGGGCCGGATCCTGCCGTCCCGGAAGTTTCCCCCCAGGACATCGCCCAGATATTGCGACCAGCTGAGGAGGGTGCCGTTGCAGACCGGCTCGTCGGAGTCGGGCGAGTGGAGCTCGGACTGGAGGCGGGCAAGCAAGGTCTCCATGACTCTGACAGGCACCCGCGAGCGCGCGCTGGGATAGATGAATCCGAACAGCACCAGATGGGCGAACAGCACCCGCCAGTACGCCCCGAAGCGCTCCAGCAGACGATCCCAATCGAGCCGCTCCCCATAGGCGAGAATGATGTGGGCGACGTCGGCGCCATCGAACCGCTCCCGCTCCATGACGAACGCCTTGGACCACAGGCTCTCCTCGGCCGGTGCCACCAGCACGTTCACCCCGAGCACGTTCTCCTCCCTGGCGTGCTCGAACCATTGGTCGTCCACGACCGCAAGCCCGTTCCCGGAGCTGAAGATCACGTCGATGAAGCCGTCCGGTGAGCGAATCTTGGCCAGCCAATGGGAGACCAGCTCCGCCTGGTAGCCCGCCGCCGTGCAGGCGTCCAGCAGCCGGTGCACGTCCCGGGGCCGGACGAAGAGGTCGAGATCCTTGGTGGACCGATCGATGCCCGCCTGGTGCAGAAACGCGAACGCCCCCCCGACCAGGAACGGCACATCGGCGCGCCGGAGCACGTCCATCGCCTGCCGGTAGTAGGCTCGCGATGGGGTTTCGACCAGGGACTGCGTGGGCGACATCGCCATCCCAGCCTCCTCCGCCTTGGGGGGGAGATCATCATACCATGGCCGGGTCCGGACCGGTTGTGGCGGGGATCACCGCTCCGGAGTAGGGGTCGGGGTTGATTGGACGCCCATGACCAAGCCTCCCGAGACCATCCGCATCGCCGCGGTCGCCGACCTCCACTTCGGCCACGCCGGCTCGGGCCCGCCGCTGCGAGCCATCTTCGAGCAGCTGGCGGAGCGGGCGGACGTGCTCGCGCTGTGCGGCGATCTGACCGATCGCGGCGAGCCGGACGAGGCGAGGGCGCTGGCTCGAGCGCTCACCTCCGTCACGATTCCCACCGTCGCCGTCCTGGGCAACCACGACTACGAGCTCGGCAAGGTCGCCGAGCTGAGCCAGATCCTCTGCGACGCCGGCGTACGGGTGCTGGATGGCGACGCCTGCGAGGTGCAGGGCGTGGGGTTCGCGGGTGTGAAGGGCTTTGCGGGAGGCTTCGGGCGTGGCGCCCTGGGGCCCTGGGGCGAGGAGATCATCAAGCGGTTCGTACACGAGGCGCTGAACGAGGCGCTCAAGCTGGAGACCGCGCTGAGCCGGCTTCGCACCCGGCGGCGGGTGGTGCTGCTGCACTACTCCCCGATCGAGGGCACGGTTGAAGGCGAGCCCCGCGAGATCTACCCCTACCTCGGCTCCAGCCGGTTGGAGGAGCCGCTCACCCGGTACCCGGTCGATGCGGTGTTTCATGGCCACGCGCACCACGGGAGTCCGGAAGGTCGGACCATGGGGAACGTGCCGGTGTACAACGTGTCGCTCGGCCTGCTGCAGCGGCTCTACCCCGACCAGCCGCCGTTCCGCATCCTGGAGCTGGCACTCGACGGCAAGCCGTCACCTCCCACAGCATAGCCCCACAGTGCGGCGACTCACCCGCCGGCCGGGATGCCCTTGCCGCCGGGGACCCCCAGCTCGGTCATCGCCCGAAGGTCGAGTACTTCCTCCAGCTCGGCGCCTTTCAGGATCTGCTTCCGGGTCACCAGCTCCTTGACCGTGAGCCCGGTGGCGAGGGCCTCCTTGGCCAGCTTGGCCGCTTCGGCGTAGCCGATCTTGGGCGCGAGCGCCGTGACCAGCGCCGGACTCCGCTCCAGCCAATAGGCGCATTGGGCTTCGTCGGCCTCGATCCCCTCGACGCAGCGCTCGGCAAAGACCCGGGTGGCGTTTCCCACGATGATGAGGGCGAACACGATGTTGTGGGTAATGACCGGCATCATCACATTGAGCTCCAGCTGCCCCGCTTCAGCCGCCAGCGCGACCGTGGTGTCCAGGCCCAGGGCCTGATAGCAGACCTGGTTCACCATCTCAGCGATCGATGGATTCACCTTGCCGGGCATGATGCTGGAGCCGGGCTGCACGGCGGGCAGCAGGATCTCGGCCAGCCCGGTCCGCGGGCCGGACGCGAGCAGCCGGATGTCGTTGGCGATCTTGTTGAGGTCCAGGACATAGGCGCGGAGCGCCCCGCTGAGCGTGGCGACGTCGCCCATCGACTGCATGAGCTGGATTCGGTCGGCTCCCTCGCGCAGGTCCAGCCCGCTCACCTGGCGGAGATACTTGACCATGAGCGCGGGATACTCCCGCTCGGCGTTGATGCCGGTGCCAACCGCCGTGCCGCCGATGTTGGTCTCGCGCAGCCAGTCGGCCGCCTGCACCAGCTTGTCCCGGTGGCGTTGAATGGTGTGGCCGTAGGCCGCGAACTCCTGCCCCAGCCGGATCGGGGTCGCGTCCTGAAGATGGGTGCGCCCCGACTTGATGATGGCGTCGAACGCCAGGCCTTTCGCGAGCAGCGCGTTGGCCAGACGGTCGAGTGCGGCGAGCGTGGACGGCAGCGTCGCCAGGACGGCCAGGCGCATGGCCGCGGGGATCACGTCGTTGGTGCTCTGGGCCATGTTGACGTGATCGTTGGGATGGACCGGAGCATAGCTGCCCCGCTCGGCGCCGAGCAGCTCGTTGGCGCGGTTGGCGAGCACCTCGTTACAGTTCATGTTGTGACTGGTGCCCGCGCCCGCCTGATACACGTCCACGATGAACTGATCGCGATGCTGACCGGCCAGGACCTCGTCCGCGGCCTGCACAATCGCGTCGGCCAGGCGGGGCTCGAGACGACCGGTCTCCTTGTGGGTGAGCGCGGCCGACCGCTTGATCCAGACCACCGCGTCGACGAAGGCCGGCAGCGGCCGCAACCCGGAGATGGGGAAGTTCTCCGCCGCGCGCAGCGTCTGGACGCCGTAGAGCGCGGTGGTGGGGACGGCTTTCTCGCCGAGCGGATCGCGCTCGATGCGGGTACTGGTCATGGGCGAAGACTCGGTCCTGGTTCGGGCCACGGGTCGACGGGCGCGGCCGGCTGTGTTCCGGGAATGATAATGCCCGAAGGGAGGATCGACATCGGATGAGCGACTACTGCAAGGCGATCGGCGAGGCGTCCAGCTTCGATCCGACTCGCGCCACCAAGGCCGATCTCTTCCGCGGCAGGCAGCTCTTCGTGGGGCTCAACTGCTTCGAGCCGGGCCAATCTCAGCGGGTGCACGTCCACGCCGGGGCCGACAAGTTCTATCTGATCCTGAGCGGGCGGGCGCGGATGACGGTCGGAACGGAGACCTTCGAGGCCGGGTCCGGCGCGGTGGTGTGGGCACCGGCCGACCTGCCGCACGGGGTGGACCAGGCACTGGAGCGGACCATCATGCTAGTCGGCATGGCCCCACCGCCCGGCTAGCCGCCGCAGCGCCGGCCAGCCGTACACCCGAGCCGCCAGCGCAATCCCCAGCAGCACGCCGATCCCGTTGGTATAGAACCGCCACGCCAGCAATAGCCAGCCCTCCTGCTCGCCCAGGTCACCGGCCGCACCGCCCAGGAATCCCAGCTCGACGGCCCCCGCGCCCGAGGGGGTCGGCAGGACGAGCTGGCTGTACAGCAGCGCGAACGAGCCCACCATGAGCGGGCCGAGCTCGGGGGGGCTGGGCAACGTCAGGGCCAGCACGGGGAGCAGCGCAACTCGGGTGACCAGGTTGATCAGGCTCAGGGGAATGCTGGCCAGCAGAGGCCAGAGCGGCATTCGCCGCCAGTAGACCAGCGCCCGCTTCACCGGCCGGCGGAGCTGGCGGGTGGCGGGAGACGCCACGCGGCGCGCCGCGCGCCAAGCCAGGAGACTCACGACCGCCACCAGCACCACCCAGGGCCAGGCGTGCTCCGCCGCGGCGCTCAGCCGGGGTCCCGCCAGCAGCCACCACTCGGGCGCAAAGCGCCAGATCCACCATCCAGCGGCCACGATCACCACGGGCCAGCCGGCCAGCACCTCAAGGCTGATGGCCACGAACGCCGCCGTGGCCGGCACCCGGGTGCGGAGCATTCCCGCGAGCCGGGCGGGCTCGCCGCCGATGCGAAGGGGCGTCAGGGCGCACGCGGCGTCGCCGAAAGCGTTCAGCACGAAGGAATCGCCCAGGCTGATGCGATATCCCAGACCGCGGACGATCCACTGAATGCGCCATGCCCGGGCCAGCAGATCGATCGCCACCAGACCAAGGCAGAGCAGGTGCGCCTGGACGGCCGTCACGGGATCGGGGCGGCGGCCAGCGAGGAATATCCCACCGGCCGATGCAGCGTCAGCCAGCGGTCGAGACTCACGACCACCGACCTGGCCGTCACCGGATGATCCAGGTCCTGAGGATGAAATGCCAGCCGAGGGAGCGGCGCGCTCCGCTGGAGCGTCCACCTGGCCCGCGCGACCGCCGCCGAGCCCCGCGCGCGGACGGCGGTCCGCGCGCTCCAGCGCACTACGGGTGAGGAGATGCGCCGCCCCGAGGGAAAGAGCCGCACGGATCGCTCGTCCTCACTGAAGCCGAGCCCGGCCGCGCCGGCGGCGCGGTGGCCCTCTTCGCGCGCGAGCCAGGCCGGCGGCACGAAGCCCACCGGCCGGAGTCCCAGCCTGAGCAGGCAGGCGAGACCTCGGGCGATCCTCTGGCCGGCGGCGGCCGCGTCGAGCGTGAGAAACTCGGCCTCACCCGCGGTCCGGCCCCAGGCGCGGAGGCGGTCGCCCAAGGTGCGGGCGAGGCCCGCCTCGTCGTGACGCTCGCCATGGAGCACGATCTCGGCGCCTTCCGCGGCCCGCGCGCGCAGCCACGCGGCAAAGTCGGGATGCCGATCCAGCGGCCAGTTGCCGTGCCAGTCGGGCACCACCAACAAGGCCGGCCTGACCCGGCGCTCGGCGCAGAGCTGCCAGAGCCGCGACACGCCGGCCGCGAGCGCGGGGGTCACGTCGTGAATGGAGATGAGGACGCTCACGAACCGAGAATCTTCGCGTACACGCCGAAGAGAGTGTCGAGCACCGCATCCCAGCCGTGGTTCAGCTCCGCGTAGCGCCGGCCGAGATGGCCACGCGCCGCGAGATCTCCTCCCAGCAGGCTCACGGCGGTCTCGGCCAGTGAGCCCGGGTCGCCGGAACGGAACACGGCGCCGCCTCCCGAGCCAGCCACCGACTCGGCGACCCCGCCGCGATCGGCCGAGAGCACGGGCGTGCCGCTCGCGAGGGCCTCCAAGGCGGAGAGGCCGAACGTCTCGATCGAGCAGGGTGCCACGTAGAGATCGACTGCGGCAAGCAGATCAGCCAGGCGATCGCGGTCCCGCTCGTAGGGAAGCCAGTACACTCGGTCACTTCCGCGGCGGCGCTGCAGTCGGCCGCGGGCGGGGCCGTCGCCCAGCAGGATCAGCCGCGCACCGGTCCGCCGCTCCACCTCGGGCCAGGCGTCGAGCAGCAGACCGATCTCCTTCTCCACCGCGAAGCGGCCGACGAAGATGGCCAGCGGGCCGTCGGGGAGGCCGGCCCGCCGGCGGGTCTGAGCCGCGGCGGCGCGGCGAACCGGATTGAAAAGCTCGAGATCGACACCGAGCGAGATGCGCACGACCCGCTCCACTCCCTCGCGCTCCAGCTCCCCGGCCACGAAGGCGGAGGGCGCCAGCGTTGCGCGGACCATCTGACCCAGCCGGCGCACGTAGCTCCAGGCAAACTCGGACGCCGCGCGGCGGACCGGGCTGGTGCGCTCGGGCCATGGGGCGAGCACCCGGGGAAAGTTGCTGTGGTAAAACCAGACGGCGGGTACGTCGAGTTGCCGGGTCGCGTAGTGCACCAGCCAGGGGACGAACCAGGCGCTCCCGACCTCGATCAGGTCGGGCCGCTCGTGGGCCACGATCCGGCTGGTCGAGCGGGTCGCCAGCATGAACCGGTATGGCTTCTGGGTGGGAATCGTGGGGCCGTGGAGGCGGAAGCAGCGGACCCCGCTGGCCTCGAGAATCGCGTCCCCCGCTCCGGGCACCACGATGGTCTGGCGGAGCCGAGGGCGGCGCTGCACGTAGCGCGCCTTCTGCAAAAGGTAGGTCTTGACTCCCCCGGTGGTATCGCCGAAGAACTCGGTGATGTCCAGCACTCCGAGCTCGGCGGTGGGGCGGAGCCGCGGCGGCAGCTCGATCCGGGAGATGTCCAGCGACGCCCGGGCCGACGCGGGGGCGATCAGCTCGAGATCGAGAAGACCGCCCGCCGCGATGTCAGTCAGAACAATCCCCGAGCGGGTAGAGCGTGCCGCAGTTGGGACACGGGTTCTTGCAGCCGACCGGAAGGCTTCGCACCTCGAACCCGCAGCGATTGCAGACCAGGCGCGGGGCCGGAGCTGCTCCGGATGGGGGTGACCGACGGGAAGCTCCGGTGCCCTCACCCAAGAGGATACGCTCCCGTGAGGAACGGATTGGTGAGCCGTTCGATGCCGATGGTGGTGTCGGGGCCGTGGCCGCTGTAGACCACGGTGGAGTCGGGCAGCGAGAGGAGCTGCGTCTGGATCGACGCCATCAAGGTGGCGAAATCTCCACCGGGCAGGTCGGTCCGGCCGATCGAGCCGTTGAAGAGCACGTCTCCGCTCAAAACCAGTCCGGGCCCGACGAAGCTTACGCTGCCGGGAGAATGGCCGGGTGTGAACCGGACCTCGAACTCGACGCCGCCCACCCGCAGCTTCGCGCCGGGCTCGAGCTCGACGTCGGGCGGTGGCGGCGGCTCGAGCTCGAGCCCGATCCAGCTGCCGAACTGGGGGAGGGCGTCGTAGATCGGCCGATCCAGCCGGTGCATGTGGATCGGCGCGCCGGTGGCGCGCTTCACCGCGCCAACCCCGACGATATGATCGACGTGTGCATGGGTGAGCCAGACGGCCCGGAGGGTCCAGGCCCGGGTGTCCAGCTCGGCGAGGAACATCGCCGGCTCCTCCCCGGGGTCGATGATGACGGCGTCGCGGGTGCGGCGGTCGGCGACGAGGTAGCAGTTCTGAGCCAGCTGGCCGTTCGGCAGGGCCACGACTTCCAGATCAGACACCGACCTTGGCCCCCTCGAGCCGCGCCTGCCGGTCCTTGAGGAACTTCTCGACCGCGATGGCGGCCGTGGTGGCGTCGCCGACGGCGGTGGTGATCTGGCGGGTCAACTGCACCCGGAGATCGCCCGCGGCGAACAGGCCGGGAATGGAGGTCATCATCCGATCATCGGTGATCAGGTACCCACTCGCGTCGTGGGCGAAGTGCTGCTTCACCAGCCCGCTATTGGGCCGGAACCCGATGAACACGAAGCATCCGGTGACCGGCAGCGAGGAGGCCTCCCCACTCAGGGTATCCTCCAGCTCGACACTCTGGAGCCCGGCAGGCGAGCCGATGAGCTCCCGCACCCGCTTGTTCCAGATGACTTCGATCTTGGGGTTGGCGAACAGCCGCGCCTGCAGGATCGGGGAGGCCCGGAGCTCGTCACGCCGGTGAATCAGGTACACCTTCGCCGCGTAGCGGGTGAGGTAGTCGGCCTCCTCCACGGCGGCGTCGCCGCCGCCCACCACGGCGATGGTCTCGCCCTTGAAGAACGCCCCATCGCAGACGGCGCAATAGGAGACCCCGCGGCCGGCATACTCCGCCTCGCCGGGCACCTCGAGCTTGTGCGGGGTGCCGCCGGCGGTAAGGATCACGGCCCGCGCCTCGTAGGTGGTGCCCCCGGTGGTGGCCAGCTCGAAGATGCCGTCCTCCCGGCGGACGATCGACTCGACGGTCTCCTGCCGCAGGTCCGCGCCGAACCGGAGCGCGTGGTCCGCCATCTTCTGGGCCAGCTCGCGTCCGAGGATGTGCTCGAACCCCGGATAGTCGTCGATCCATTCGGTGTTGAGCAGCTCCCCACCAGGCACACCGCGCTCGAGCAGGACCGCCCTGAGCATCCCGCGGCCGGCATACATGGCGGCACACAGCCCGGCCGGGCCTCCACCTACGATGGCGAGGTCGAACTCCTCCGCGCGGTTCATGCGCATCCTCGAAAAGAGATGATGGCCAATCTCACCCGAGACTGACCTCAAATATAAGAACAGCCCAGGGTTCCGCGACCTGGCTCAGCCGACGAATCCGGCCACCTGGGTTAACCGATTCAGGGAGGGATCCGTTCCGAGGTGGAGGAGGCTGGCGGCGCCGTGGCAGGCAGAAATGGTGCCCACCAGGACGTCCAGGGGAGTGCCGTCGTGACCGGCGGCGGCGACCACCGCGTCGCCGGCCAGGACGGCCGCCACGTCGAACATGCCCACGCCGTGCACCCGGTGCCGGCACTCGAAGAGGACCGGCCCGGCGATGGCCGTGCTGGCAGAGAGATGGTGGGTCAGCTCCTCCATCGCCTCAGACATTTCCCAGGTGCGGGGCGCGCGGATGATCGGGCAGATGGCGGGCTCGATGCAGTGGACGGGGCAAAGCCAGTCGGCAAAGGAGACGTAGCGGGTTCCGTCGGGTGCCTGCTCGTCGTACGGAGTGCCGGGGCCGGCCGGCACGGGGCGGGTCTCGACCAGCCGGGCGGGCCAGCGGCGGCGGGCCCGGCGGAGCAGCCATTCGAACATCAGGTGGGGCATGAGGGGGGACGGGACGATCGCGTCCGGGGGATCGCCCGACGGGTCCGCCGCCGCTGCCGCCAGGTAAGCGTCGAAAAACTCACCCCACTCCGCAACCGCGAGCTCCCGGTCCGGCGCGGTGCCCATCTCCCTGGCGAAGCGACAGCCGGGATCGCGGTCGACCACGATCAGCCGGCGCCAGCGCGCTTTGCCCAGCTCGCGCGCCCGGCGGAGCTGGCCGGCGTAGAAGGTCCCGTAGCAGCCGCCGCCCACGATCACCACATCGCGGAGCGCGACCTCAGCGGAGAAGACGTCCACCATCGACGACGATGACTTCGCCGGTGACGAAGTCACCGCCCTCCAGCAGATACAGCAGCGCGGCCGTGGCGTCGGAGGGGCTGCCCAGCCGGCCCAGGGGAGTGGTGCGGGCGAGCCGGTCCCGCTCCGCCGCATCATAGGACTCGGGGACGAGCACCGCTCCCGGTGCGATCGCGTTCACCGTCACCTCGGGGGCGAGGGCCCGCGCCAGCACCTTGGTGAGCATGACGACGCCGGCCTTGCTGATGGAGTGTACCGCGAAGCCGGGCCACGGCTCCAGGCCGCTCAGATCGGCCATGTTCACGACCTTCCCCCGGGCAGCGCGAAGCGCGGGTGCGGCGCCCTGGGTGCAGAAGAACACCGAGCGGAGGTTGAGGTCGAGCACCTCATCCCATTGGGAGGCCGTGGTGTCCTCGAAGGAGCGGCGGTGCATGACCGCCGCGGAGTTCACCAGGACGTCGAGCCGGCCGAACTCCGCCGCCACTCGCCGCGGGAGCTCTGCCGCAGCGGTGGGATCGGAAAGGTCGGCGGCGAAGCAGGCGGCCCGGCCTCCCGCCGCGACGATCGCATCGCGCAGGTCGGTGGCACCCGCCGAGGAGGCGTGATGATGAATGCCCAGCGTCATGCCCCGCTGGGCCAGAGCCTCGGCCAGCGCCCGACCGACCCGGCGTCCCGCGCCGGTGACCAGCGCCACCCGCCCGCGCAATTCCATCAGGTGGGGCCGGAGGTGTCGGCGGCGATCGCCAGGATCTCGCCGGTGACGGCCTCGGGGCCGGAGCTCGCCAGGGACATCACCCCATCGGTGATATCCGACAGCTCGACGTAGGCGGCGGACTCGCCCGAGGCCGCCACGTTGTCGGCGGTCCGCACCATGCCGGGTGCCACCGCGTTCACCCGGATCTTCCGGTCAGCCAGCTCGAGGGCCAGGCTCCGGGTGAAGCCCGCCACCGCGGCCTTGGCGGCGGAGTAGAGCGCCATCGGGCTCTGCGGCTGGAAATAGGCGATGGAGGCGAAATTGACGATGCATCCCTGGGTCCGCGCGAGCGCCGGGATGGCCGCCTGGCTGACGATGATCGTGGTCTTGAGATTGATCGCCAGCTCACGATCGATGGCCGCCATCGTGAGCCCTTCGATCGGCCCGTAGGTGGTGAGCCCGCCCGCCACGTTCACCACCACGTCCAGCCGGCCGAACTGAATGAGGGCGATCTCCACCGCCAGCGCCGCGATATCCGGGTGGCTCAGATCCCCGGCGCAGGGCCGCGCATCGACGCCGAGGGCGCCAAATTCGCGTACCCGTTTGGCGACCCCGACCGCGTTGAGATCGCAGGCCACGATCTTGGCGCCGGCGCGGCCGAACGCGAGCGCCACGGCGTGGCCGATCTGGCCGGCGCGGCCCACGCCGGTCACCAGCACCACCTTGCCGTCGAAGTCATACACCCGCGCGGTCATGGACACCTCAATCCTTCCAGGATCGTCCCGGCGCCGGGGGCGCCCCGTTGGCTATGCAGAATGGTACCATCGTGATCGACCAGGCACACCGACCGCGCGACGGCCGCGCCATCCGGCTGCACCGCGCCATACGCCCGGCTGATGGCGAGCTCGGGATCGGACAGGAGAGGAAACGGCAGGCCGCGGCGGGCGGCGTACCCAGCATGGCTGGTGGTCGAGGCGGGGTTCACGCCGAAGGGGCGCACACCGCAGGTTTGGTAGTCGGCTATCTCGTCGCGCACGGCGGAGAGTTGCCGGTTTCAGCCAGGGGTATCGTTGCCCGGATAGAAGACCAGCAGGACGCGGGACTGCAGCAGCAGGTCGTCCAGTCGGTAGGTCTGTCCGTCGGAAGCGGCGGCGGTGAATCGGGGAGCCTGGCTCCCCGCCGGCAGCAGCGCGATCACGGGCCGACCGACGCAGCCGGGCCCGGCCGCAGTGCCTCCAGCCGCTCCAGCCATTCGATCGGCACCTCCTGGGAGCCGAGCGCGCCGTGACTCTCGCCCGGCTCGGGATCGCCGTGCCAGTCGCTCCCGCCGGTCCGTTCCAGCCCCAGCCGGAGGGCGATCTCGCCGAGCCGTGCACGCAGCTCCGGATCGTGGCTCGGGTGGCGGATCTCGACCGCATCGAGTCCTTCCTGCTTCAAGCGCTCGAGGAACGAGCGAGTGCCCCGCTCCTTCACGTGGGCGATCGAGACGATCCCGCGCACCCCATGCACCAGGTCGCTGATCTCCCGGAACCGGGGCAGCACCTTGTCGACGAACGCCGGCCGGCCCCGGCCGATGTAGCGGTCGAACGCCTGGCCCACGTCGACCGCACCGCCCCGGCGGACCACCGCGCGGGCCACATGGGGCCGCCCGACCGCCCCCCCGCGGGACTCCCGGAGCACGTCCTCGAACTCCAGTCCCACTCCGAGTGCCTGCAGTCGAGTGACCATCTCCCGCCCGCGTCGCACCCGATCGGCCCGGCAGCGCTCCAGGAACGCCTCCAGCTCGGGCGATTGGGACGGCAGGAAGTAGCCCAGCACGTGCATCTCGCCCCAGGGAGCGGCCGCCGAGAACTCGCATCCGCCGATGACCCGAAGACTCAGCCGCTCTCCCGCTACCGTGGCCTCGGGCACCCCGGCCAGGGTGTCGTGGTCGGTGAGGGCGATGGCGCCGAGCCTCGCGGCCAACGCCCGCCCGACCACAGCCTCGGGGGAGAGACTCCCGTCCGAGGCGGTGGAGTGCACGTGCAGATCGATCGTGGCGCCTGCGGGCGCCGGCTCGAGGACACTCAGCGGCGATATCCCATCTCGGGTGCGGTCCAGGACGGCTGAGAATACGCCAGCAGCTCCCGGAGCTCCGCGTCACTCAGCTCGCCCAGCGACAGCTCCCGGCTCTTGGCTCCGAGCGGCGAGTAGCGCACCACCCGCTGCTCCCGCCCGGGGCCGGTGCCCCGGCTGAAGACCAGGCCGAACTCATCCTTGCCGTACTGGGTGAGCCGGCCGCTGACGGCGACCTCCCACTGCTGACCGTCCACTTCGATGATTCGTCGGGGCATCAGTCGCTGCTCCTCACTTCCTCCCACAGGTCCCAGGCTCCGGGCTCGTAGGTCGCGACGGACCGGAGCCGTTGCTCGATGCGGCGCTCGTCTGCCGGCCGCTCCGCGAACGCCCGGTGGGTCTCCCGGTTGGCACTCTCGCTGCACTCCAGGAAGAGCTGCGGGTCGTCGGGGCGGCGGAAGACCCAGAGATGCCAGCCACGCGTTTCGGCCAGGGCCGCCAGCTCGCGAACGCCGGCGAGATACACCTCCTCCGATCCGGTCCGCACTCTCACCCGGGACACGGTGAGCGTGCGGGGCATGCTAGACGGCGCTCTCCGGGAACTGCTGGAGGCTGGCCTTCACGTCGGCCATGAAGCGGTCGGCGTCGGCACCGTCCACGATCCGGTGATCGAACGCGAGCGAGAGCATCCCCTTGGTCCGGATCGCGAGACTGTCGGTGCCGTCCACGGTGACCACCGCGGGCTGCTTCTCGATCGATCCGACGCAGAGGATGGCGGCTTGCGGCTGGTTGATGATCGGAGTGCCGATCACCGAGCCGAACACACCCGGATTGGTAATGGTGAACGTGCCTTTCTGCACTTCGTCGGGACTGAGCTTCTTGTTGCGGGCCCGCTCGCCCAGGTCGTTGATGGCCCGGGCGAGACCCAGCAGCGACAGCTCATCGGCGTGCTTGACCACCGGGACGATGAGCCCCCACTCCAGCGCGACCGCGATGCCCAGATTGATGTCCCGCCGGAGAATGGTGCTCTCGCCGGACACGGCGGCGTTCAGCCCCGGGTGCCTTCTCAGGCCGTCGGCCACCGCCTTGGCGATGAAGGCGAGGTAGGTGAGGCTCACGCCGCGCTCGGCATACTCCTGCTTCTTCTTCGCTCGAAGCTGCGCGACGCGGGTGTAGTCGATCTCGAAGATGGTGTTCACGTGGGGTGAGGTCCGCCGGGACATCACCATGTGCTCCGCCGTGAGCTTCCGGATCCGGGACCAGGGTTCGACCCGGTCGCCGGGCCAGGGCTCGACACCGGTGGGACCGTGCGGCGCGGCGGCGGCCGGCGCGGCGGCGGCCGGCGCGGGGGCAGGAGCGGCTGGGGGCGCGGGAGCCGCGCCGGCCGGGGGGGCTGGCGGCCCGGCCTCGAGATAAGAGAGCACGTCGTTCTTGGTGACCCGACCCGCGATGCCGCTGCCGGGAATGGCGCTCAGATCGAGATTGTGCTCCGCGGCCATCTTCCGGACCACCGGCGTGGAGCGGCGGCGAAGGCGCTCTTCGGCGGTTTCGGGGACACCGTTGCCGCCGGCGCCAGCGCGTTCTCCCTCGGGAGCCGCCCGGGCGCCGGCGCTCGCGGCTGGTGCCGGGACCCGGGCGGGAGCCGGAGCAGGCGTGGGACGTTGCTCGCGCGTCGGAGCGGTGGCGGCCGGAGCAGACGTGGTTGGAGCAGACGCGGTGGGAGCAGGCGCCGCAGGCGCCGTCTGCGCCGGAGCAGCGGGCACGGGGGCGGCGGCCGGCACAGCGGCCTGCGGCGCCCCGGCCGTCGGTGCCCCGGCCGCCGCGTCCGTCTCGATACGCGCGACCACCGTCTGCACCGCGACCGTCTGCCCTTCGGTCACGAGCACCTCCGCCAGCACCCCGGCGGACGGGGCCGGAATCTCGGCGTCCACCTTGTCGGTCGAGATCTCGAAGATCGGCTCGTCCCGCTTGACCGGGTCGCCGACCTTCTTGATCCAGCGGGAGAGCGTGCCCTCCGCAATCGACTCGCCCATCTGGGGCATGATGACGTCAACTTTTGCCATGCGTGTCTCTCCGTCTCTTCAGTACGCCGCCAGCCACCTCGCGGCGCGGACGATGTCCGGCACCTGCGGAAGGACGAAGTCCTCCAGCTGGGGGGCGTACGGCAACGGCACGTCGTGGGCGGCCACCCGCTTGACCGGGGCGTCCAGCCACTCGAATGCCAGGTCGTTGATCCGGGCGGTGATCTCGCCGGCGATACCGCCGGTCACGGTGTCCTCGTGAACGATGAGGACTCGGTTGGTCTTCCGGACGGTGGCCACGATGGCCTCGTCGTCCAGCGGGAGCAGCGAGCGGAGATCCAGGACCTCGACCGAGAGTCCGTCTTCCCGCTCCAGCTGCGCCGCCGCCTCCAGCGACTTCCACACCGTGGCGGCATAGGTGATGATGGACAGATCGGTGCCCTCGCGCGCCACCCGCGCCTTGCCGATTGGCACCACGTGATCGCCCTGCGGCAGCTCTTCCTTGATCCGGCGGTACAGGTACTTGTGCTCGAAGAAGAGCACGCAATCATCGTCGCGAATGGCGGCCTTCATCAGTCCCTTGGCGTCGCCCGCCGTGGCAGGATAGACGATCTTGAGGCCCGGCGTGTGGAGGAAGGCTGCCTCTGGGTTCTGCGAGTGGAACGGCCCACCGCGCACGTACCCGCCGCTGGGACCGCGGACCACCATCGGACACGGCAGGAACGCGCGGTAGCGCGCCGTGGCGACATAATTGGTCAGGATGCTGTAGGCGCAGGAGACGAAGTCGATGAACTGCATCTCGCACACCGGACGCATGCCCATGTGGGCCGCGCCGGCGGCCGCGCCCACGAAACCGGTCTCGCTGATCGGCGTGTCGATGACGCGATCGGCGCCGAACCGGTCGAGCAGGCCGTCGGTGACCTTGAACGCGCCGCCGTATGCGCCGATGTCCTCGCCCAGGCAGAAGACGTTGGGGTCGCGCTCCATCTCCTCGAAGAGCGCCTGGCGGATCCCCTCGAGGTACGTGACCTCAGCCATCGTGAGTTCCCCAGCTCGCGGGCCGCTCGTGTTGCTCCACCGCCGTCCGGAGACCTTCGCGGTACCATAATGCCGCTGCGGATGGCGGGTCGGCATAGACGCCGAGCAGGCCATCGCGAGGCTCCGGCGGCGGGGAGCCCTCCGCCAGGTCGGTAGCCCGGTCGATCTCCTGCACCACCCGTGCGTCGATGCCCTCGAGCTCCGAGACGCTCACGCCTTCTCCGGTGAGCCGCTCCACGTAGCGATCCAGCGGATCGTTCTCGGCCGCCCAGCGCTCGATCTCCCCTGCCGGCACGTACGACTGGTTGTCGTGCTCCGCGTGGCCCTTGCGGCGGTAGGTCATCAGCTCGATCAGCGTGACGCCACCGCCGCTCCGGGCCCGGTCCACGGCCTGCTTGGTCACCTCGAAGGTGGCGAGCACATCGTTGCCGTCGGCCCGGAGGCCCGGAATGCCGTACCCCACCGCCTTGTCGGCCAGCCGCTCGGCGGCGCATTGCCGGGACGTCGGGGTGGAGTAGGCGTAGCCGTTGTTCTCCGCGATGACCACCAGCGGGCAGCGCTGCACGGCCGCGAAGTTGATCCCCTCGTGAAACGCTCCAGTGGAGGTGGCGCCGTCGCCCACGTACACCAGACCGACCCGCGGCTCCTTCCGCAGCTTGAACGAGAGCGTCACCCCGGCCATCACCGGCACCATGTCTCCCAGATGGGAGATCTGGCCCACGAAGTTCCGCTCCTGCAGATCGCCGAAGTGGATATTGAGCTCCCGGCCGCGGGTGGGAGAATTGCCGGTCGCCATGTACTGGCGGACCACCTCGACCGGGGTCGCGCCCTTCACCAGCATGGAGCCGAGATTACGAATGAGCGGGGACAGCACGTCCTCCCGCCGGAGCGCGTAGGCCGAGCCGACGGCGCAGGCCTCCTGGCCCAGCGAGCGGAACAGACCGCCGACGACCTTGGTCTGGCGATACAGATTGACCAGCCGCTCCTCCAGCGACCGGGTGAGACGCATCCAGTAATAGATCTCGAGGAGTTGATCGCGGGACAGGCCGGCCCGGGCGGCCGGATCGGAGGCAAGCGCGCTGGTCACAGCCATGCAGGTCCCGGTTTAGAGAGAGTGATCCGGGCTGGAAAATCCACCACCGCGAGTGGAGAGTCAAGCGCGCGCCGCACGTCCGGCTGCGCGTCAGCGCCGCACGTCAGCGTGCAACGATCTTCATTCGATGCTCGAGTCCAGCGTGGGGTGGAATCGCGGTGGTTGTCGGAGCCGGCTGGCCTGCTCGTAGGCATAGGCCAGACGGAGGAGTACCGGCTCGCTCCAGGCGCGCCCGATGAACGAGACGCCCACCGGCAAGCCGAAGGCGAACCCCGCGGGGACGCTGATGCTGGGATAGCCGGCCACCGCGGCCGGCGTGGAGCTCGAGCCGGTGAAATGATCGCCGTTCACCAGGTCGGTGGGCCATGCGGGATTCCCGGTCGGCGCCACGATGGCATCGAGCCGATGCGCCGTCATCACCGCATCGAGACCCAGCGTCCGGGAGAGCCGGCGGCAGTGCGCCAGTGCTTTCCGGTACTTCGGCGACGTGAGCGGACCCTTGGCTGCCGCGCGAACGAAGAGGTCCTGGCCGAAGAAGGGCATCTCCCGCGCCGGCTCCCGCTCGTTGAAGGCGATGACATCCGCCAGCCGTTTGACTGGCGCGGCCGGCCCGAGGTCCGCCAGATACGCGGCGAGGTCGGCCTTGAGCTCGAAGAGCAGCACCTCGAGCTCCGCGTCGTCGTACTCCCCCGCGTGAGGGATGTTGGCCGGATCGACCAGGACCGCGCCCTCCTGCTTCATCACGTCGAGGGCGCCTTGGGTGAGCCGGTCCGCCGCGTCGCTATAGCCGAAGAACTTGGCCCTGGCCACCCCGATACGCGCCCCGCGGAGGCCTCCGGCATCGAGGAACCTGGTATAGTCGGCCTCGATGTGCCCCGTGGCCGCTCCGGTGGCTCGGTCGCGCGGATCCGTGCCGGCGATGGCTCCGAGCAGCGCCGCCGCGTCGGCCACCGTGCGGGTGAGTGGGCCCGCGGTATCCTGGGTATGGGAGATCGGCACGACGCCCGCGCGACTCACCAGGCCCACGGTGGGCTTGAGCCCTACTACGCCGTTGGTGCTGGCGGGACAGACGATCGAGCCGTCGGTCTCGGTGCCGATCGCCACGGTGCCGAAGTTGGCCGAGACGGCAACGGCGGACCCCGAGCTCGAGCCGCAGGGATTGCGATCCAGCACGTACGGGTTGCGGCACTGGCCCCCGCGCGCGCTCCAGCCGCTGCTCGACCGGCTGGAGCGGATATTGGCCCATTCGCTCATGTTGGTTTTGGCCAGCGGGACGGCACCGGCGGCGCGCAGCCGTTCGACCAGGAAGGCGTCGCGTGGCGGGATCGAGCCCTCGAGCGCGAGGGAGCCGGCGGTGGTGGTCATCCGGTCTGCCGTGGCGACGTTGTCCTTGAGCAGGACCGGAATGCCGTGGAGCGGGCCGCGGACGTTGCCGGACTTTCGCTCTCGGTCCAACCCCTCCGCCAGCGCCAGCGCCTCCGGATTGGTCTCCAGAATGCTGAGGAGTGCCGGTCCCTGACGGTCGAGACCGTCGATGCGCTGGAGATAGAGCTCGACCAGCTCGCGAGCGGACACCCGGCCCGCTTCCATCGCGGACTGGAGATCGCGGACGGTCGCTTCCTCGATGTCGAAAGGATCGCGTGCGAAGCGGGCGAGGGAGCTCCCGGCCGGTGGGGCCGGCCGGGCAGCGAGGGGGCCGCCGAGCGCGGAAGCACCCAGCACGGCGGCTTGGCCGAGGAAGGCTCGGCGGTCGATCTCGCGGCCTCGCTGCGTCAGAGGCTACTCCCTGCGGCTCAGACCTTCACCGCCACCGGCCGGCCGGTCACGCTCGGCTCGGGCGCGACGATCCGCATGCCGTAGAACGAACGATGGACGAAGAACACCGAGACGGCCAGGAAGACCGCGGCCAAGGCGCGGGTGAGCCCCGGCCCGCGATCGGCCGTGAGACTCACCGCCAGCTCCACCGCGAGCAGGCCGAACAGGGTGGTGAACTTGATGATCGGGTTGAGCGCCACGGAAGAGGTGTCCTTGAACGGATCGCCCACCGTGTCCCCGACGACGGTGGCCGCGTGCAGGTCGGTGCCTTTCTGCTTGAGCTCGACCTCCACGATCTTCTTGGCGTTGTCCCAGGCGCCGCCCGCGTTGGCCATGAACACCGCCTGGTACAGCCCGAACAGGGCGATGGAGATGAGATACCCGACGAAGAAGTACGGCTCCACGAAGGCGAAGCCCAGCGTCGCGAAGAAGACGGTGAGGAAGATGTTGAACATCCCCTTCTGGGCGTACTGGGTGCAGATCTCGACCACCTTCTTGCTGTCGGTCACCGACGCCTTGGTGGCGCCCTCCAACCGGATGTTGGCCTTGATGAACTCCACCGCCCGGTAGGCCCCGGTGGTGACCGCCTGAATCGAGGCGCCGGTGAACCAGTAGATGATGGCGCCGCCGGAGATGAGCCCGAGCAGGAACGGCGGGTGCAGCAGGGAGAGCTGGTCGAGATGCTGTGACAGGCCGTTGGTCAGCAGCACGATGATCGCGAAGATCATGGTGGTGGCGCCCACCACGGCGGTGCCGATGAGCACCGGCTTGGCGGTGGCCTTGAAGGTGTTCCCCGCGCCGTCGTTCTCCTCCAGGAAGTGTTTGGCCGACTCGAAGTCGACGTCGAAGCCGTAATCCTTCCTGAGCTCCTGCTTGATGCCCGGCAGGGTCTCGATGACCGAAAGCTCGTAGACCGACTGGGCGTTGTCGGTGACTGGCCCGTAGGAGTCCACCGCGATGGTCACCGGACCCATGCCGAGGAAGCCGAACGCCACCAGGCCGAAGGCGAAGACGGCCGGCGCCACCATCAGGTCGGCCAGGCCGAGCGTGCTCACCGCGTAGGCGATGCCCATCAGGAACACGATGGTCATGCCCAGCCAGTAGGCGCTGAAGTTGCCGGCCACCAGCCCGGAGAGGATGTTGAGCGACGCGCCGCCCTCCCGCGAAGAGGTGACCACCTCGCGCACGTGGCGGGACTCGACCGAGGTGAACACCTTGACGAACTCGGGGATGATCGCCCCCGCGAGGGTGCCGCAGGTGATCACGGTGGAGAGCTTCCACCAGAGGCTGCCGTCACCCAGATCGTGGATCAGCAGGTAGGAGGCGATATAGGTGGTGACCACCGAGACGATCGAGGTGAGCCACACCAGCGAGGTGAGCGGCGCCTCGAAGTTCATCTTGCTCGCCGTCGCGTACTTGCCGCTGGCGATGACGTCGTTGATGAGGTACGACGCCCCGCTCGCGACGATCATGAGCACCCGCATGGCGAAGATCCACACCAGCAGCTGCACCTGCACCAGCTCGGTCGGCACGGCCAGCAGGATGAAGGAGATCAGCGCCACGCCGGTGACACCGTAGGTCTCGAACCCGTCGGCGCTGGGGCCCACCGAGTCGCCGGCGTTGTCACCGGTGCAGTCGGCGATCACGCCCGGATTCCGCGCGTCGTCCTCCTTGATGTTGAACACGATCTTCATCAGGTCGGACCCGATGTCCGCGATCTTGGTGAAGATCCCGCCCGCGATCCGGAGCGCCGAGGCGCCGAGCGACTCGCCGATGGCAAACCCGATGAAGCAGGGGCCGGCGTACTCGCCCGGGATGAACAGCAGGATGCAGAGCATGATGAACAGCTCCACGCTGATCAGCAGCATCCCGATGCTCATGCCCGACTTGAGCGGAATCTGATAGAGCGGGAACGGCTTGCCCCGGAGACTGGCGAAGGCGGTGCGGGAATTGGCGAAGGTGTTGATCCGGATGCCGAACCAGGCGACCCCATAGCTGCCGGCGATGCCCACCAGGCTGAACAGGAGGATGATGATCACGCGCTCCGTCTCGAAGTGCCGCAGCACTCCGAAATACAGCGCCATCACGATCCCGATGAAGACCTCGAGGATCAGGATGAACTTTCCCTGGGTGATCAGATAGGTCTTGCAGGTCTCGTAGATGAGCTCCGACACCTCCAGCATCGACCGGTGCACCGCCATCTTGCGGAGCTGCGTGTAGATCACCAGTCCGAAGAGGAGACCCAGCAGGCAGACCAGCAGGCCCCCGAGGAGCAGCGTCCGGCCGTTGACCCCGAGGAACTGGACCTGGCTCAGATCGGGCACCACCAGGGTGGCCTCTCCACCCTCGTGGGGCAACGCGGTCGCCTGGGCCAGCAGTGCGCCCGCGGTGAGCGGCGCGAGTGCGAGGGCGGCGATCAGGCCCAGTGCCACGGTGATATGTCGGCGAAACAGTGAGGCCATCCGGGTCATCATGGTTCTCCTGAGCGGGTCCTTAGTAGGCGCCGATCGGACGATGGGTCGGCTCCGCCATCGTGTGCACGAGGGTGAGAAAGCGCTTGGCGAGCTTGTCCGCCTCGCTCTCACCCACCTGGTTGGTCTCGACCGTCACCAGGGTATAGTGGCCGCCCTCGGCCTGCACGGTCACGCTCACCTGGCCGAGGGTCCCGGCAAAGCGGCGGCGCCGGGGCAGCTCCTCGGCCGGACCGAGGCGGGCGCCGAAGAAGGCCGTGGCCCGCGCGAGCACGTCGTCCGGCGGGAGGTGGGTCCGGTGAAAATACTTCATCACGCTTCCTGGTAATACTCGATGCCCAGATGGGTGATCTGCTCCTCGCCCATCAGGTACCGGAGGGTGTTCTTGAGCTTGGTCTGCTGGATGAATAGATCGTGCTCGGGATAGAGGCCCGGCGCCGTCTGCGGGCTCTTGAAGTAGAAGGAGAGCCACTCCTGGATTCCGCTCATCCCGGCGCGCTGGGCCAGGTCGAAGAAGAGCGCCAGGTCGAGCACCAGAGGGGCAGCCAGGATGGAGTCGCGGCAGAGGAAATCGACCTTGATCTGCATCGGGTAGCCCAGCCACCCGAAGATGTCGATGTTGTCCCAGCCTTCCTTGTTGTCGCCCCGGGGCGGATAGTAGTTGATCCGCACCTTGTGGAAGATGTTGCCGTACAGCTCGGGGTAGAGCTTGGGCTGGAGGATGTACTCCAGCACGCCCAGCTTGGACTCTTCCTTGGTCTTGAAGCTCTCGGGGTCGTCCAGCACCTCGCCGTCCCGGTTGCCCAGGATGTTGGTGGAGTACCAGCCGGCCACGCCGAGCATGCGGGCCTTGAACATGGGCGAGAGCACGGTTTTCACCATGGTCTGGCCGGTCTTGAAGTCCTTGCCGCCGATGGGCACGCCCTTCTGCTTGGCCAGGGCCTCCATGGCGGGGAAGTCGCAGGTGAGGTTGGGTGCCCCGTTGGCGAAGGGGACTCCCTCCTGCAGTGCCGCGTAGGCGTACAGCATCGAGGGGGCGATCGAGGCATCGTTCGCATCCATCGCCGTCTCGAACGCGTCCAGGGTCCAGTGGGTGGGGCCGGGACTGATGAAGATCTCGGTCGAGGCGCACCAGACCATCACCAGGCGGTCGCACTTCTGCGCCGCCTTGAAATCACGGATATCCTTGCGCAGTGCCTCGGCCAGCTCGCGCTTGGACTTGCCGGTCTTGACGTTGGTGCCCTCCAGCCGCTTCACGTAGCTCTGGTCGAACACGGCCGGTATCGGCTTGATCGCTTTGAGGAACTTGGCGATCGGCTCGATGTGGTCGTGACGCTCCAGCACGCCGGCATTGACCGCGGCGGCGTAGGCGTCGTCGGGCACCGGGTCCCAGGCGCCGAACACGAGATCGTCCAACGCCGCCAGGGCCACGAAGTCCTTGATGAGCGGCGCCCGGCTCTCGGTGCGCTTGCCCAGCCGGATCGTTCCCATCTGGGTGAGCGAGCCGATCGGTCTGGCCGCTCCGCGACGCACGTTCTCGACGCCGGCGATGAAGGTCGTCGCCACCGCGCCGAGTCCCACGCAGAGCACGCCGAGCCTCCCCTGAGCCGGCGCGATCCGCCGGGCGGTCTGATCAGCCACTCGTTCTTCCTTTCGCGAGAGTATCCAGCGCGGGCCGCTCGATGTCGCGGGGGCGGACCGCCTCGTCCCCGCTGTCGGCCGTGCGGAACACGTATACGAACCGTTGGATCACCGTGATCACCGAGGCGGCCGCGAGCAGCGCCACCAGGATCTCCAGCACGACGGCGCGGGGGCCCGCCCCCACCAGCAGCGAAAACAGTCCCAGGCCCAGGATCCGCTCGGCCCGCTGGGCGATGCCGACCTTGCACTCCAGGCCGAGCCCCTCGGCGCGGGCGCGCGCGTAGGAGACCAGGAGCGAGCTCAAGATGGCGACCATGCACGCGATCACCGCCGCCGCCCGGTGGGCCACGTCCGGCGCCGTGAGCAGGAAGGCGCCGATCCCGATGAAGGTGGCGCCATCGCCCACCCGGTCGAGCGTCGAGTCGTAGAAGGCGCCGAACTTCGTCACCATGGCCCCACCGCGCGCCACCTGGCCGTCGAGCGTGTCGGCCACGCCGCTCAGCAGCAGCAGGAGGCCTCCGGTGCGGACGTGCCCCAGCCCGTACGCCAGGGCGGAGATCAGCACCAGGCCGGTGCCAAGGGTGGTGATCGTGTTGGGCCGCACGCCGGCCCGGATCAGCCGCTCGACCAACGGATTCACCGCGGCGTAGAACGGCTTCTCCAGCGCACTCAGCAGCTTCACTCTCGTGTCAGTCCTCAGGAGGTCGTGGTTCCGCCCGCTCCCCCCAGCGTGGCCGGGCGAAAGGATAACCGGCAGAACCGCTTAGGGCAATCGGATTGGACCAGAGGCGCGAGCCTGAGTGGAGATCGGATGCGCAGGCCGGTACGCCGACAGGGTTACCGCTCCGGATAGAGCAGAAAGGGGCGCCGCCGCTCGCGGAATCGTTCGAGCTCCGGCGCCCAGCCGCGCACGATCGACGCGGGATCCTGGCCGGCGTCGATCGCCTCGCGCAGCGCCGGCCCACCTGCCAGGCGATCGAAGCGAGGGGCTATCCAGGCGAATTGTTCGTGGTGCTGGGCCCGGAGGGCAGCGAGGAGATGGACCGCGGTGGCAGTCGGGTCGTAGATTGCGCGGTCGGTCACCTCGAGCCGGATACCAGACAGCAGAGTGTCCGCGTACTTGGCGTCCCCCGGTCGGCGAGGGGTAAAGCTCACACCGCGGAAACGCACGCCCCCGAGACTCGCGCGCCGGAGCCGGGCAAGCACCGCGGCGGTATCCAGCCATGGCGCGCCGATCTGCTCGAACGGCGCGTCCGACCCCCGACCGACAGAAAGGTTCGTCCCCTCGAAAAGACAGAGCCCGGGATAATGGAATAGGCTCTCGACGGTGCGTAGATTGATGCTGGGCGGCACGAACGGGAGCCCGGTCTCCTCCAGGGTCATGGTGCGCCGCCACCCTTCGACCGGCACCACGTGCAATTCGGTTGTGAGCCCGAGCACGGAGCGCGCGAGGCGGCTCACCTCGCCCAGCGTCATGCCGTGGCGCATGGCGAGCGGAAAACGGGCTACCGCGGACGGGGTGACCCCGGGAAGCACATTTCCCTGAACCAGGCCGCCGATCGGATCGGGGCGATCCAGCACTACCACCGGAATACGGGCCGTGGCGGCGGCCTCCATGACCAGTGCGGTGGATACGGTGTAGCTGTAGTACCGCGCCCCGACATCCTGCAGATCGACTACCATCACGTCGACCTGTGCGAGCATCTCGGGCGTGGGCGCGATAGGCCGCTCGCCGGTATGCAGCGTGTAGACCGGGAGGCCCGTGGCCGAATCCACGACCTGGCCTTGGCCTACCGGCGTGTTGACGTCGATTCGCCCCGCAAGACCGTGCTCGGGACCGAACAGGGTGGTGACCTCCACTCCAGCTGCGCGCAGCCGGGCCAACGTGGGTACCCGATGCGCGTCGACCCCGGCCGGATTGGTGAGCAGTCCGACCCGCTTGTCCCGAACCAGAACAAGGCTGTCGTCGAGCAGCACGTCGATGGCCGGACGGACCACCGGGGGCACGGCCGAGCCGGGGGCCGGCGCCGCGCACCCCAGCATCCACCAGCAGAGTCCCAGCAGAACGAGAGCCTTGTGCATCTCAGGTACCTCACGCTCGTGACGGTCGTGCTCGCCGCCTGCGGCCCCGCGCCGCAAGTGGCGCTGCCTCATCCGGTACCCTTCCCGCTGGGACCCGGGCTGGCGGTGGAGCCTGATGTCGATGCCCTGGCCCAGTCGCTGCCGCTGCGGGACAAGATCGCCCAGCTGGTGGTGCCCTGGATCCCGGGCACCTACGCAGCCTACGACGACGAGGCCTTCCTCCGGACGGAGGGGTGGGTCGACTCGCTGCACATCGGCGGCGTCATCGTCTCGATCGGCTCGCCGCTGGACCTGGCGGCCAAGCTCAACCGCCTGCAGCAACGCTCGCCGCTGCCGCTGCTCGTCGCCTCCGACTTCGAGGGGGGCACCAGCATCCGGCTGGTGGGTGGGACCTTCTTTCCTCCCAATATGGGCGTGGGCGCGACCGGGAGCGACAGCGCCGCGTATCAGATGGGACGGATCACCGCGCTGGAAGGCCGCGCCGTCGGGGTCCATCTCGCCTTCGCACCCGTAGCCGACGTCAACAACGATCCGGCGAACCCCATCATCAACGTCCGCTCGTTCGGGGAAGACCCGGTGGAAGTCGGCCGGTTCGTCGCCGCGGAAGTTCGCGGGCTGCAGGAGAACGGGATGGTGGCCACGGCCAAGCATTTTCCGGGGCACGGCGACACCGGGACCGACTCCCACATCGCGCTACCCGTCATCACTGCCGACTGGGCGCGGCTCGACTCGGTGGAGCTGGTGCCGTTCCGGGCCGCGGTGGCGGCTGGCGTCAAGGTGGTGATGTCGGCTCATATCGCCCTGCCCGGGATGGACCGGGGGCAGTTGCGCCCCGGCACCGTCGTGCCGGCCATCCTCACCGGCATGCTGCGCGACTCGCTCGGCTTCAAGGGGATGGTGGTGACCGACGCGCTCAACATGGCCGGCATCGCGGGCCCCTATGGCGCGGAGGCCGGGGTCCGCGCCTTTCTCGCCGGCGCCGATCTCCTGCTGCAGCCGGCCGACCCGCGAATCACCATAAACGCGATGGCGGCGGCCGTCACCCGGGGAGACATCACTCCCGAACGGCTGGACAGCTCGGTGCGCAGAGTACTGCGACTCAAGCAGTCGCTCGGGCTCTTCACCCGGCGGACGGTTCCGCTCGACAGCATTCCCGCGGTGGTAGGACAAGCCGGCTTCCAGCGGATGGCTGCGGGGATCGCCACGCGGTCGATCGTGATGGTGAAGGACGTGGGCGGCACGATCTACGGTCTCAAGGCTGCCCGGCCGCCGCTCACCGTGGTGACTTACGCGGAGGAAGAGAATCGTACGGTGGGAAACGCCCTCGCGGGCGAGCTTCGGGCCCGGGGGTTCGAGGTGACGCTGGTGCGGCTCTGGCCGGCCAGCGGACCCGCGAGCTACGACTCCGCCGCCGCCGCGATCGCGCGGGGCGGCGTCGCTCTCTTCGCTCCGGCCGACCGGCCGACCGCCGCCCGGGGGGCGATCGGCATTCCGGCCCCGCTGCTCCAACTTATCGCCGGCACAGCCCGGGCCTGGCCCACGGTGCTGGTGTCGCTCGGCAATCCGTACCTCATCGCGCAGCTCCCCGAGGTCGGCTCCTACGTCATCGGGTGGCGCGCCAATCCAGTCAGCGAGGTGGCCGTGGCCCGGGCCCTCGCCGGCGTGGCGCCGATCACAGGGCATCTGCCGATCTCGATTCCTCCGAGCTACCCCCGCGGCTGGGGCCTCCAGCGGCGAATCCCGTGATTCGCCCTCGCTCCGGGTCGCCACACTCGCCTGAGGACTACTGAATGCGGCTCATCTTCTCGGATTGGGTGATCATCGTCCTGTACTTCCTGGTCTCCGCGGTGATCGGGCTGGCCTATACCCGGAAAGCCAGTCAGTCACTGGACGAGTACTTCGTCTCCGGACGCGCGCTTCCCTGGTGGCTGGCCGGCACCTCGATGGTGGCCACGACCTTTTCGGCCGACACGCCGCTGGTGGTGGCCGGACTGGTCGCGCGCTACGGTGTGGCCGGCAACTGGCTCTGGTGGAACGGAGCGATCTCCGGGATTCTGACCGTCTTCTTTTTCGCCCGGCTGTGGCGTCGGGCCGGGGTGCTCACCGACCTCGAGTTCGCAGAGCTCCGTTACGGGGGGAAGCCCGCGGCCGTGCTGCGCGGATTCCGAGCCCTCTATCTCGCGCTGCCGATCAACCTGATCATCATGGGGTGGGTGACCCGCGCCATGGTGACGGTGCTCCAGATCTGCCTCAACATCGACCCCTGGGTGGCCGCGATCCTGCTCTTTGCGGTGACCGCGGGCTATACCATCTTCGCCGGGCTCTGGGGCGTGGTGGTGACGGACCTGTTCCAGTTCATCGTGAAGATGGGTGGGGTCATCGTGCTCGCCGTGCTGGCCGTCAACTCGGTCGGCGGACTCGACGAGCTCACCCGTCTCTCCGCCGCGCATTTCGGCTCGCGCGACGCCGCCTTCGGCATCCTCCCCCCGACCGATACCGCCTGGCTGCCACTCTCGACACTCGTGGTCTTCCTCTCAGTGCAATGGTGGGCGGCCTGGTATCCCGGAGCGGAGCCCGGCGGTGGAGGCTACGTGGCCCAGCGTATTCTCGCGGCGAAGGACGAACGCCATGGGCTGCTCGCGACGTTGTGGTTCAACATCGCCCATTATGCCCTCCGGCCGTGGCCGTGGATCCTGGTCGGTTTCGTCGCGGTCATCCGCTATCCTCACCTGGCGAACCCGGAGGAGGGGTACGTCCGGGTCATGGTGGACGTCTTGCCCTCACCGATGAAGGGCCTGCTGCTCGCCACCTTTGCCGCGGCGTACATGAGCACGGTCGGCACCCACCTCAATTGGGGCGCCTCCTATCTCGTCAATGACGTGTACCTCCGCTTCCTCCGCCCCAAGGCGAGCGACCGCGCGCGAGTCATGGCGTCCCGGGTGGCCACCGTGGCCCTCATGCTGCTGTCCCTCGTGGTCATGGCCTTCCTCCAGAGCGTGGAGCAGGGCTGGAAACTTCTGATCGGCCTAGGCGCCGGCACGGGAGCGGTGTTCATCCTGCGGTGGTATTGGTGGCGCATCAATGCGTGGTCGGAGATCAGCGCCATGGCGGCGTCCTTCGTCACGTCCATCGCCCTGCACCTGGCGCACATCGATCCGGGGAATACCTCCACCTCCGATTACGCGTGGGCGATGCTCATCAACGTCGGCATCTCGACCTTCGTCTGGGTGGCCGTAACGCTGTTGACCCCGCCTGAATCCGACGCCGTGCTCGAGCGATTCTATCGGAAGGTGCGCCCCGGGGGTCCGGGCTGGCGACGGGTGGCCCAGCGCCTGGGTTTTGCGGGAGACCGCATTCCGGGCGGCGCGCTGTCCTGGGTCAATTGGGTGGCCGGGGTGGCGGCAGTGTACGCCTCGGTGTTCGCCCTGGGCGAATTCCTCACCGGCAGCCGGACCAAGGGATGGGTCGAAAGCGGCATCGCCATTGGGGCTTTCTTGTTGATCCAGCGTAACTTGCGTGCGGATGAGCAGCTCGCGGCGAGCGTTGACAGCACCCTCTCGCCCGATGTAAGTTTCGGCCCAGGAAGGTGACGTTTCCCGGCTTTCAAGGAGTCCATTCATGAGCGGCATCGAGCAGCAGGCCCCCGTTGCCGGTTTCAACATGACGTTGACGGAACGGGCTGCTGAAGAGGTGCAGAAATTCATCGCCCAGGAGCAGGTCCCGGTCGAGACGGCCGGCCTTCGGGTCAGCGTGCTTCCGGGTGGCTGCTCGGGCTTCAAGTACAGCCTGAACATCGAGGAGCGCGCCCTGGACGACGACATGGTGCAGGCCGTCAATGGCGTACGGGTCTTCGTGGACGGGTTCAGCGCCCAGTATCTCACCGGCGTCACCATCGACTATGTGACCTCGATGCAGGGCTCCGGCTTCACCTTCACCAATCCCAACGCGAGCGGCGGCTGCGGGTGCGGCAGCAGCTTCACCGCCTGAGCACCCCCGATTGAATCCAGGGCCCACCGCCGTGCGGCGCGTGGGCCCTTTTTCTTGATCCTCGGCCGGAGCCGCGCCGCTGCATTCACTCGACCTGCTGGTCGTCGGCGTCTATTTCGTCTTCACCCTGGGCCTCGGCCTCTGGATGGCCCGGCACCAGCGGAGCGCCGCGGATTACTTCCTCGGTGCCCGCGACCTCCCCGCCTGGGCCATTCTCCTCTCCATCGTCGCGACCGAGACTTCGGCGCTGACCGTGATCTCGATCCCCGGCATCGGGGCCCGGGGAGATCTCACCTTTCTTCAGCTCACGATCGGCTATCTGGTCGGCCGGATCGCGGTGGCGCGCTGGCTCCTACCCGGCTATTTCCGGGGCGAACAGGAGACGGCCTACGCCCGGCTGGAGTCCCGCTTCGGGGTCGGCACCCGGCGGCTGACCTCGCTCGTCTTCCTGGTCAGCCGCTTCTTCGGGGACGCGGTCCGGGTCTTCGCCAGCGCCATCCCGCTGGCGCTGGTGACCGGCTGGAGCGTGCCTACCGCGATCGCGGTGATGGGCATCGTGACGATGGTCTACACCTGGTTCGGCGGCTTCAAGGCGGTCGTGTGGACCGACGTGCTCCAGCTTTCGGTGTACCTGGCCGGAGGCGTGGGAGCGCTGCTGATCGCCTGGAAGCTGGCCGGAGGGGTGGACGTGGCGTTTGCGGCAACGTATTCGGCGGGCAAGCTGCGTGTCATCGAGCCACGCCCGAGTCTGACCGTGACCTACACACTCCTGAGCGGGATCGTGGGCGGCGCGCTCCTCTCGGGCGCGTCCCACGGGACCGACCATCTCATCGTGCAACGGCTCCTGGCCACGCGCTCGCTTCGGGATGCCCGGGTCGCGCTGGTGGGCTCGGGGGTCATGGTGATGCTACAGTTCACCCTGTTTCTCCTGGTGGGCTCCGCCATCTGGGCCGCAGGACTGGCACCGGCAGATCTGCCGGGCGACCAGCTCTTTCCCCGCTTCGTGGTGGATCACCTGCCGGTCGGACTCGCCGGCCTCGTGATCGCCGGCATCCTCGCCGCGGCGATGGGTACCCACAGCTCCGCCATCAACTCGCTGGCCTCATCCGCCACCCACGATCTGTACGCATCGTGGACCGGCAGGCGCGACCCGGTGCACCTGCTGCGAGTCGGCCGTATCCTCTCGGCCATCTGGGCGCTGGGGCTGGTGGGAGGGGCCCTCTATTTCCACTATGCGGAGCGCGGGAGCGACACACCCGTGGTGGTGCTGGCCTTGTCCATCGCCTCGGTGACATACGGCCCGCTGCTGGGCACGTATTTCCTTGCCGGGCGCTGGCCCCGGGCCCGGGGACGGGACGTGGTGGGCGCGGTTGCCATCACAGTGGCGGTCATGCTGCTGGTCGTCTTTGCCAAGCGGCTGGCCGGGAGCCCGGGTCTGGCGTGGCTCGAGCCGGTGGGCCGTCTGGCATGGCCCTGGTACGTCCCGCTGGGAACCCTGCTCGCCGTCGGCAGCGGAATCCTGCTCAGCTATCTTCCGGACCGTGTCCGAAACCCCCAGTGACGTGAGCCCACTGTGACCCGTACGCTCATCGGCGTGGACGTCGGAGGAACCAAGACCGCTGCCGGCGTCTCCGACGGCGCCGACATCCTTACCCGCGCCGAAGGACCTGGCGCGGCCATCCGGCCAGGCCGGGCCCTGGCCTCAGCCGCCACGGTGGCCGAGGTGGTGCGTCAGGCCCTGGCCAAGCTGGGACGGCTGACCGGTGACGTGCTCCTGGTGGGCGCCGCCGGCGCGGGCCGTGAGCCCGAGCGGGACGAGCTGCGGAAGGCCCTCCGGGCCGAGAACGTGGCGGAGCGGGTGGTGGTCACCACCGATCTCGACATCGCGCTGGCGGCGGCGTTCGCCGATGGGCCCGGGATCGTGGTGAGCGCGGGCACCGGCAGCGTCGCGGTGGGGAGGGACCGGACCGGGCGGCCGCACCGGATCGGCGGCTACGGCTGGCAGATGGGCGACGAGGGGAGCGGCTATGCCATCGGTCGCGCGGCGCTCGGCGCGGTGAGCCGGGCGGCCGATGGCCGGAGCCCGCGCACCGCCCTCACGGACCGGGTGCTCGCCGCCACCCGAAGTGAGAACTTCGATGCCCTGATTCGTTGGGCGGCCGGGGCCTCACCGGCCGAAGTGGCTGCACTGGCTCCGCCGGTGCTGGAGACCGCGGCCAAGGGCGACGTGCTGGCTCAGGGAATCGCCGACTACGCCGCGCGCGAGCTCTGCCAGCTCGCCATCTGCCTGCTGCCGATCATGGAGATCGACCCGCCCATTGGGGTCGCCGTCACGGGTGGCCTGCTCGGGGGTGACACCCTGCTCCGGCGGCGGGTCCTCGCCCGCCTCGGTGAGGAGCCCAGCCTCGCGCCGATCGAAACGGCGGTGGACCCCGTAGTGGGCGCTCTCCGTCTCGCGGGCTCCGCCTGAGCCGGGCCGCTCAGGCCGCGTTCCTGCTCGCTCGATCCTCCGCTCTCCGCTGCAGGCGGCTGTTCCGCACCCCGTAGAAGAAGTAGATCGTCAACCCCAAGAGCAGCCACACTCCGAATCTGATCCAGGTCAGCCTCGGCAACTGCACCATGAGGTACAGGCATGCCACGATCGAGATGATCGGCGTGATCGGCACCAAGGGCGCGCGGAACGGCCGCACCCGGTTCGGCTCGGCCCGCCGGAGGACGATCACGCCGGCCGAGACCAGGACGAAGGCGAACAGGGTCCCGATGTTGGTGAGGTCGACCACTTCGGCGATGTTGGCGAAGGCCGCGAACGTCGCCACGAACAGGCCGGTGATGATGGTGCCGATGTACGGCGTCTTGAACCGCGGGTGCACCCGGGCCAGGAAGGGAGGCAGCAGTCCGTCGCGGGACATCGACATGAAGATCCGCGGCTGGCCCAGCTGAAAGACCAGGAGCACGCTGCTCATGGCGATCACGGCGCCGAGCGAGACGATCAGGCGTGAGGCCGCCAGCAGCCGGGGCGAGCCGTCGGCCAGCGCCAGAGCCGTGATCATCGGCTCCGGCGTGCCGAGCTGCTTCCACGGTGCCATCCCGGTCATCACCAGCGAGAGCACGATGTAGAGCACGGTGCACACCACCAGGCTCATGATGATGCCGAAAGGCATGTCGCGCGCCGGGTCCCGGGCTTCCTCGGCGGCCGTCGAGGTGGCGTCGAATCCGATGTAGCTGAAAAAGATGATCGCCGCGCCCGCGCTGATGCCGGCAAAGCCGTTGGGAGCGAAGCCGCCGGACGCTGGATTGGTCCAGTTCTCCGGCCGGATCAGCGTGCTGCCGACGGCGCAGAAGAACAGGATGATGCCGATCTTGAGCAGCACCATCGCGTTGTTCGAGTTGGCCGACTCCCGGATGCCGATGACCAGCACCCCCGTGATCGCCGCCACGATGAGGAATGCCGGCAGGTTGGCGATGAATGGGAGGCCGAGGACGTGGGGCGCGGTGGTGAGCGCGGAGGCGAGATACCGGCTGGTGGGATCGGTTGCCCCCCCGGCGATCGCCTCCGCGGCCATGTGCGCCGACCGGTAATCCGTGGCCAGCCAGGCCGGCACCGCCAAGCCGAAGTGGGAGAGCAGCTCCCGGAAGTAGCCCGACCACCCGATCGCCACGCCGATGTTGCCCACCGCGTATTCGATGATGAGATCCCAGCCGATGATCCACGCCACCAGCTCGCCCAGCGAGGCATAGGCATAGGTGTAAGCCGACCCCGAGATCGGGACCATCGCGGCGAACTCGGCGTAGCAGAGCGCCGCGAAGCCGCAGGTGAGCGCGGTCAGCAGGAAGGAGATGACGATCGCGGGGCCGGCCCCGGGGCGCAGGGGATCGCCCACGATGGCGGTGCCGGTGGTGGCGAAGATCCCGGCGCCGATGGTGGCTCCCACGCCGAGCGCGGTGAGGTGCCACTTCCCGAGAGAACGCTTGAGCCCGCCGCGCTCCACGATGTCGTCTTCACAATCCTGCACCGATTTCCGGAGGAAGAGCCGGCTCATAGGTCCTCAGTCGAGGGTAACACGCAGCGATGCATTCAGGAGTTGCTCTTGCCTGGCAGGGTGAAGGTCACCGTGGTGGTCCCGGCCACGCGGCTACCGTCGGGCGCCCGCGCGGGGATGAAGCGAAAGGCGCGGATCACCTCGTCGAACTTCCGGGCGTACTCCCGATCGCTGATCTCGGGATCGACCTGATACCGCTCGACCCGGCCGTCCACTCTCACCCAGAAGGTCACGTTGAGCGAGGCTCCCCGGAGCGCTTTGGGCGGATTGTCGAACGGGAACGCGAGATCCCGGAGCTCCGGCGGGCGGATGGTGCCACCCGCGCCTCCGCCCCCCTGGCCCGGTCCGGCGCCCTTTCCGCTGTCGGCGCCGGCTCCGGTGCCCGCTCCCCCGCCGGCTCTGCCCCCTGCGCCCGGACCGGTCCCCGGCAACGGCGCAGCGGCGCCTGACGCCTTACTCGGTGGACCGGTCCTGGACGAATCGACCGGCGCAGGCGTAGGTAGTGGCGACGCCGATTTCACGACCGCGACTTCGTGGACCGGCGGCGGCTCGGCCTTGGGGGGTGGAACCCGCGTGACGGCTGAAAACCTCGGCTGCGCCGCGGCTGGGGCAACCGGCGGCAGGGTAATATACGACACGCGGTTACCGCCGCCACCGCCACCCCCACCCCCCTGCGGCAGGGCTGGATCGCCGGGGGCGAGCGTCGCGCTCCACAGCCGGTCGCCTCGCTGGACTGCCAGTCCCAGCAGCAGCAGATGCAACAGCACCGACGCCAGCAAACCGTGGTAGCGACGCTGGGAGCGGGGGAGGCTCAGGGTGGGGATAACAGGCGCGCGCGTAGATCCTCGGTCTCGATCGGGTGCAGAGTAGGCGGAAAGATAACCGGCGGCGGCGCCGGACTCTCCAGGGAAGGGACGCACCGTCTCCCCCGGTACGCACGCCGCGGTACGCACACGCCGGTATGCACACGCGGGGGCCGGTGCTCCGGCCCCCGCGCGGTTCAGCCGACCTGCCGTTGCTGCCTACTTGGTCTTGTCCGCCTCGCGCGGCGTGAAGCCGATGATCTGGACTCCGGCCCCGCGCGCCACGTCCATCGCGTCGATCACGTCCTGATAGATCCGGTTCGCGCCCGCCTTGATGAACAGCAGCTTGGCCGGGCGCTGGTCGTAGATCGCGTGGATCTGGGTATCCAGCTGATCCTTGGGGACCGGCTGGCCGTTGATGCTGTACCCGCCGTCGTCCGCCAGCTCGAGGACGATCTGACTGGGCGGGGTCTTGGTGGTCACCGTCTCGTCCGGCGGCGGAACCTGGACATCCAGTGCCATGCGCGACAGCGGCTGGGTGATCATGAAGATGATCAGCAGCACCAGCAGCACGTCGATCATCGGGGTGACGTTGATGTCGGACTGGACGCCCCCGGAATTCCCGCTGGTCATCGCCATGTCACTTCTTCTCCTTCTTGTCCTTGTCGGCCTGGAACAGCGCGGTGCTCTTGGGCTCGGTGATGGCGGCCATCACCCGGACCCCCGAGCGACGTGCCGTCTCGACGGCTTCCTGGACCTTGGCGTACTTGAGCTGATTGTCCGCCTTGAAGTACAGGATTTTGTCTTCGGTGCGCGCGGCGTAGATCGAGCGGAGCTGGTCCTCCAGCGTGCCGTTCGGCAGGGGACGGCCGTTGAGAAAATACCGGCCGGCCTGGTCGATCCCCAGAATCACCTCGTTCTCCCCCTCGGGGCGCGGGTCCAGGTTCTTCCCCTTGGGCAGCGTCGCCTTGAAGCCCGCCGCGATGAGCGGTGTCACGATCATGAAGATGATCAGCAGCACCAGCATGACGTCGATCATCGGCGTCACGTTGATGTCCGCCTTGACGGCCGACGACCCGGAGTTAGCCGTGGATATGGCCACTGCCGGTCACCGCCTTCTGGGCCTGGAATTCCTTCGTGAAGATCGAACGCCCGAACTCGCTCCCCACGCTCTTGATCAGGTAGTCGATCAATTCCTTCGAGGTGTAGGTCATCTCGACGGTCAGGTTCTCGATCTTGGTGGTGAAGTAGTTGTAGGCCCACACCGCCGGGATCGCGACCATCAGACCGAACGCCGTCGTGATCAGCGCCTCGGCGATACCGGCCGAGATGCCCGCGAGGCCGCCCGAGGCGCCCTGCGCCGCCATGCCCACGAACGCGTTCACGATACCCATCGTGGTGCCGAGCAGGCCGACGAACGGCGCCGTCGAGCCTACCGTGCCGAGCACGCCCAGGCCGCGCTTGAATTCGGACAGCACGATCAGCATTTGGCGCTCCACCGCCCGCTCGGCCGAGTTGATGTCGGCGGCGGTAATGGTGGCGCGGTCACGCAGCAGCGGCTTCACTTCGGCCAGCGCCTCGCCCAGGACGCGGGACACGTGACTCTTCTTGTTTTTCTCGGCCAGCGAGATGGCCTGGTCCAGGTTCTCTTCCTGGATCGCGCGCGAGAACTGGGGCGCGAAGCGCCGGGTCTCGGACTCGCTGCGCTTGAGCTGGATGAGCTTGGTGAAGACGATCGTGAGCGAGTAGATGGACATGATCGCCATGATGACCACGATGCCTTTGGCGAACGAACCCATCTGGGCCCACAGGTGAAGCAGATCGAGACTCATGTTGCCGTGCCTCCTGGGCAGGGTAATGGCCTACTGGCCGACCTTGAACGAAATCCGCTGCTGGACCAACTGGCGAACGGGCTGGCCCTTGAACTTGGCCGGCTTGAACACGCCCTTCCGGATCGCTTCCTGCGCCGGTTCCACGAACGCCGGATGCGTCGTCTTGAGCACCTTGAACGAATTCGGCTCCGCGTGGCCGGTCGTGTCGACGACGTACTGCAGGTCCACGGCGCCCGCGATCCCGGCGCTCTGCAGCACCGGCGGATAGCGTGGCGTCGGGATGGAGATCGGCTGGACCGGATCGTCCAGCTGCGCCTCCAGGAACACTTCACCGGTCACCGGACCGGTCCCGCCAACCACGCCGGTGGAGATGCCGCCCTCCACGCCCTTGCCCGTGAAGTCCTTCGGATCGAACGGCTTCTCGTTCAGATCGATCGGAGGGATGTCCTTCGGGATGTCGGTCGGCGCCACGACCGTCTGGAACCCCTTCGGCGGAGGGTTCGCGGAGACGATGACGTCGGGTGGCGGCTGATCGGGTGGCGGCGGGGGTGGCGGCGGCGGCTTGAGGAACACCATCGTGGTGTCGACCGGACGATTCTTGATCGTCTCGGCCACGCCCTGGGTCGCTTTGACGGCCCCGAAGATGATGAGACCGTGGACCAGGAGGGACAGCACCGACTGCCCGATGGTCCGCGTACCCTTGGGCTTGGACTCGATCAAATTCTCGAACACGCAACAACCTCCGTCAGGGGAGGAACCAACGTGAGCGACAAGGTACAATCTCCCCGATGACCCGCCAGTAGCCCAAACATGACAATTCCATGACAAGCGAATTAGGCGTTTCGTTATCTCACTAATGGGAGTTCCGCAATCGGGATGGATCGTTCAGCCTGGAAACGGATGGCGGGCGATGCGTTGCAGCGTGGGGCGGTCCGTCTGGTCCCAGCTTGAGGACGAGTCGCCCTGAGCGCAGCGAACGGGATATCCCGAGTTCATGCCCCCTCGCTTCGCTCAGGGTGACTCGTCCCTCAGTGTGACGCAGCTCCCGTCCCGCGGGTGACGGCGATCACCGGCGCGGCGCCCGCGCGCGGCAGGCGAACGGTGAAGATCGTCCCCCGTCCCGGCCGGCTCTGCACCGTGATGCCCCCGCCGTGAGCTTCGGCGATCCACTTCGTGATCGCCAAGCCGAGTCCCGTGCCTGGCCGCTGTCCGGTGCGGGATCGTGCCGGATCGGCCCGCCAGAACCGCTCGAAGATGTGCGGCAGGTCGCCGGGCGCGATGCCGATCCCGGTGTCCCGCACGGTGATGCTCACGGCCCCGTCCTGATCGGCCAGCGAGAGGTCGATGGTCCCGCCCTTCGGGGTGTACTTGATGGCGTTGGTGACCAGGTTGAGCAGCATCTCCCGAATGCGGTGCGGGTCCACCGCCATCCGCACCGGGCGCTCCGGCATGGTGCTGGTGACGCTGACGCCCGAGCCCTCGCCGAGCATGCCCGCCGTCTCGACCACATCGCCCAGCAGGGCTCGCAGGTCCGACTCCTCGACGGCGAGGGGCGCCCGGCCCTCGTCCGCGCGGGCGAGCGTCAGCAGGCTCTCGACCAGCTCGGTCATCTCGTTGATCTGGGCCAGAGTCTCGTCCAGGGACTGGAGGATCTCCGAGGGCACGCCCGGGTGCACCAGCGCCCGCTCCACCCCGGCGCGGAGCACCATGAGCGGCGTCTTGAGCTCGTGGCTCGCGTCGGCGGTGAACCGGTGGAGGCTCCCGAAGCTCTGCTCCAGCCGGGCGAGCATTCCGTTCACGGTGAGCGTGAGGCGAGCCATCTCGTCGCCCGCGAGCGGCACCGCGAGCCGCCGGTGGAGGCTCCGGCCGTCGGAGATCGCCTCGATCTCGTCCATGATGCCCTGCACCGGCCGCAGGAAGGTGCCGGCCAGCCAGTAGCCCACGATGGCCGACGCCAGCAGGATGACGGGTGCGATGATCAGCATGGAGCGGACCAGGTCAGACGGGCCGAAGGCGATCTGGCTGGTGGGCGTCGCGACCATGAGGCCCCCGATCTCGGGCCCCGCGGCCTGGACCCGGACGGCGAGCCATCGCAGCGCTCCGATCCCGGCGCCGAGGTTGATGGTGCCGGCGCGTTTGGGCAATCGGAAGGAGTCGAGCGGCGCGGTGAGGGCCTGGAGCGCGTCGGCGTTGAGCGCGCGGGCCGCCTCGGACAGGGCGAGCACGTTGCCGCTGGTGTCGGTGACCACGACGTAGTCGCGCACCGCCTCGAGGTAGGCGCTGATGCCGGGGTCGAGCGAGGGGCTCGACCCGGCCGTGGTGACGATCCGTCCGAGCACGTTGTACGACTCGCTCAGCCACCGGTTCGCGAGGTCCGCCTCGAGGCCGAGCCGCTGGTCGAGCTCCCTGACGCTCGACTGCCGGCGCTCCAGATACAGCAGCGTGCCGAACGCCGCGACTGTGATCCCGAGCGCGACCGTGTACCAGAAGGTCAGCCGCTGCCGGATGGTCTGCACGTCACACCTTCACGACGTATCCCACGCCGCGCACCGTGTGCACCAGCTTCTGGGCGTGGCCCGAGTCCACCTTCTTGCGCAGCCGGTTGATCACCACGTCCACGATGTTGGTGCCGGGATCGAAGTGATAGTCCCACGCGTATTCCGTGATGAGGGTCCGCGACATGACCCGTCCCGTGTGCCGCATGAGGTACTCGAGGACCGTGTACTCCTTGGGGGTGAGGTCGATGGGCTCGCCGGCGCGCCGCCCGCCCCGGGTGGCGGTATCGAGCTCGAGGTCGCCCACCCGGAGCACCGGGTCGCGGATCGTCTGCGGCCGCCGGCCCAGCGCCTCCACCCGGGCCAGCAGCTCCTG